>CACIPW010000004.1 GCA_902588635.1 uncultured Pelagibacteraceae bacterium
GATTTATAATGTTAAAAGAGATTTAGAAAAAATTATAAAAAACTTTATATCAACGGAGATTTGCTGGTTACCAATAAATAGCGTAGAAGTTAAAGGTGAGGAACTAAAAACGGTTTTAGAATTTCTAGAAGAACTTGAAGAAGATGATGATGTTCAAAACGTGTATACAAATTTAACCACAGGTATCAGTTAATGTTAATAATTGGAATTGACCCAGGAATTACAGGATCAATATGTTTTTTTGAAGATGGTAAAATAATTGATTTAATTGAAATGCCAAATATGGCTGATGGGAAAAAACAAAAAAAACAAGTAAATGGAGCTCAAATTTATAATGAAATTTTTTTAAGAACAAAAAATGTAGAAAAAAAAAATATTAAAGTTGTAATAGAACATGTGTCTGCAATGCCTGGTCAAGGAGTGACTAGCATGTTTAATTTTGGCCAATCTTTTGGAGTTTTAAAAGGCATTTGTTCAGCTATGCAACTTTCCACACATTTTGTTAGACCAATAAAATGGAAGAAATTTTTTAACTTAATTAACGCTGAAAAAGATGCAAGCAGAACTAAGGCTATAGAAATTTTTCCATATATTTCGACTCAATTATCTAGGAAAAAAGATGCAAATAAAGCAGATGCCGCTTTAATTGCTAGTTTTTTTTACGAAACTTACCAATCTGATCAATAAATATTTTAACAATAAAGACAAATTCATGACACATTTTAGTGTGAGATCTAATCAATGGAAACAGATATCACATCACAAGCTGTAGGGTTAGCAAGTAATACAGATTTTTCGATTCTAAAACTATTTATCAGAGCGGATATAATTGTTAAGAGCGTTATAGTAATTTTAATAGTTTGCTCTATATACTCATGGGCAGTCATAATTGAAAAAATAAAATTATTTAAAAAAATAAACTCTTCCTCTGAAGATTTTGAAAATAAGTTTTGGAAATCAAAATCTGCAGAAAGTTTTTACAATAGTCTTCCTTCAAAAACTGAAGATCCAATGGCAAGAGTTTTTATGGATTCAATGCATATAATGTTAAAATCTAGACGAAGCTCAAATTTGGATGAAAAAATGTCTAGGATGTTAGAAATAAATATCGAGAAGCAAATGGAAAAAATTGAAAAAGGATACACGTTCCTCGCTACCGTTGGATCAACCGCACCTTTTATAGGTTTGTTCGGAACAGTTTGGGGAATAATGAATTCTTTTCAATCAATTGCCATATCAAGAAATACAAGTTTGGCAATTGTAGCCCCTGGGATAGCGGAAGCATTATTTGCTACTGCTTTGGGTTTATTGGCAGCAATACCTGCAGTTGTTGCTTATAATAAGTTTAATAACGATGCAAAAAAGTATACTCAAAAATTAGAAAATTTTTCAAAAAGATTTTTATCAATAATCTAAAATGGCTTTTAATTTAAAACGTTCATCAAAAGAACCTATGAGCGAAATCAATGTAACACCATTTGTTGATGTAATGTTGGTGCTTCTAATTATTTTTATGGTAACAGCGCCTTTGTTAACAGTAGGGGTTCAAGTTGATTTGCCAGAGAGCTCTGCTGACTCGTTACCAGAAGAACAAGAACCTTTGACATTGAGCATCAACTCAAAAGGTGAAATTTTTATACAAGAATCTAAAATTGAATATGATAAAATTATAGCAAAAATATTAGCAGTTTCAAAAAATAGAACCGATACAAGAATTTATGTTAGAGGAGACAAAACAATTAACTATGGAAGAGTTTTAGAAATTATGGGAATGTTGTCTGGTTCAGGATTTACTAAAGTAGCGTTAATTTCTGAGCCATATAGAGAAAGGTAAATTTTTTGACTAGAAATATTATCATTTCTTCAACTTTTCATTTAATTATAATTTTTATTACTGCAATGAGTCTGCCTTTTTTAGCAAAAAAACCAATCGATCTTCCACCTATTGTTTCGGTCGAATTGATACAAATTACAGATATAACTAATATTCCTTTTGCTCCTAAAGCAAAAAAAATAATTGAAAAAGTTAAAGAAAAAGAAAAATTAGTCTCAGAACAAGCACCACCTAAAGTTGTTAAAAAAGAAAAGCCAGATGCTGTTCCACTGCCCGATGAAAAAATAGAAAAAGTTAAAAAATTAGAGGATAAAAAACAAAATCCTGAAAAAATAGATAACGAAATAAAACAAGTTTCAGAATTTGAAAAAGAAGAACTGTTTGACCCCAATAATATTGCTGCACTTATAGATAAATCAAAAGAAGATGTAGGAGAAACAACAGATAAATCTAATAAAGTTTCCCAAGATCAAGACAGAACAGTAGAAAATATTGGACTATCTTTAAGTGAGGAGGACGCATTAAAAGCTCAAATTTTTGGTTGTTGGAGCATTCCACTTGGTTTACCTTATAATGAAAATTTATTAGTGAGAATTAAATTAAAACTAAAACCAGATGGCTCAGTTATTAAATCAGAAATATTGGATCACGCAAGAATGAATAAACCAGGCCAAGGTTTTTACAAAGTTTTAGCGGAAAGTGCGTTAAGAGCTATTCAACTATGTCAGCCTCTTAGAGTTCCAACTACAGGTTATGAAAGATGGAAAGATCTACAGTTAAATTTTGACGCAAGAGAAATGTTAGAGGGATAATTATGTTGTTTAGATATTTATTAATTTTAATCTTTTTAATTCCTTTAAATTCTTTTGCTTTAATTGAAGTTGATATAACTAGAGGAAATTTAACCCCTCTTCCTATTGCAGTCTCACCTTTATCTTTAGATGAAGAATCAAAACAAAACTTAAAGAAAATATTACAAAAAGAAGACTTAGGATCAGAAATTTCTATCGTTGTTGAAAATAATTTAAAGAAGTCTGGACTTTTTAATCCTTTAAATAAAGACTCTTTTCTTCAAAAGCCAGATATTGCTCATTTAAAACCTAGATTTGAAGATTGGGCTTTAATTAAAGCGCAAGCCTTAATTACTGGTAAAGTTACTATTTCTGATGAAAAATTAAGAGTTGAATTTAGACTTTGGGATGTGCTTGCCGCAAAAGAAATGATGGCACTGGCTTTTACTACAGTTCCAACTAACTGGAGAAGAGTTGGGCATATTATAACTGATAAAATCTATGAAAGGTTAACAGGAGAAAAAGGTTATTTTGATACAAGAATTATATATGTTGCTGAAGAAGGGCCAAAAATAAAAAGGATCAAAAAGTTAGCAATAATGGATCAAGATGGATTCAATACAAAATATTTAACTTTAGGAAATGAGCTGGTTTTAACTCCAAGATTTAACCCAACCAATCAAATGGTTACCTATCTTTCCTACTTTAGAAATTTACCAAGAGTTTATTTGCTAGATATTGAAACTGGCATTCAAGAAGTAGTGGGAGACTTTCCTGGAATGACATTTGCTCCAAGATTTTCTCCTGACGGTAAAAAAATTATAATGAGTTTTGCACAGGATGGAAATTCTGATATTTATACTATGGATCTTGAAAATAGAATTGTTGAAAGAATTACAAATCATCCATCAATAGACACTTCTCCTTCATATTCACCAGACGGCAAATATATTTGCTTCAATTCTGATAGAAGTGGTTATCAACAAATTTATATTATGAAAAGTGATGGATCTAAGGTTAAAAGAATATCTTTTGGCAGAGGTTTATACGGAACACCAGTTTGGTCCCCAAGGGGTGATTTAATAGCTTTTACAAAATTACACAAAGGCAAGTTTTATATCGGAGTAATGAGAACTAATGGAAAAGGCGAAAGGTTATTAACTGAAAATTTTTATCAAGAAGCACCTTCATGGTCGCCAAACGGAAGAGTTTTAATTTTTTATAGAGAAACAAAAACAGACGAAAAAGGAGAGGGATTTTCAGCAAAATTATGGTCAATAGATTTAACTGGATATAATGAGAGGCTTGTAGACACTGAAACCGATGCTTCTGACCCATCTTGGTCGTCTTTATTAAGCAATTAATATTAAATAGTTGATTTTTAGGCTTGAAAGATCTAATTAGGTGTGAAAAAGTCGTAATATTCAATTTTAAGGAGTAGTAATGAATGTAAACAAAATTTTTAAAAATGCATTTCTAGTAGCTTTCACATGCTTAGCATTATCTGCTTGTGCAAAAAAAGTTAGCACGTCAGGCCAGCTACAGGGCGATGTATATACTGGAACAGACACAGTTGAATATTTAGCAAAGGGTGTTCCAGACAGAGTTTTCTTTGCAACTAATGAGTCTGTTTTAACAACTAAGTCTAGAGAGACTTTAAGAAAACAAGCTGCTTGGTTAAGAAAAAATTCAAAAATTAATATAGTAGTTGAAGGTCACGCTGACGAAAGAGGAACAAGAGAGTATAACTTGGCATTAGGAGAAAGAAGAGCTAATGCTGCAAAAGATTATTTAATGACTTATGGAATTTCTGCAGACAGAATTTCAGTAATCAGTTATGGAAAAGAAAGACCTGTGGACTCAGGATCGAATCCACTTTCTTGGTCGAAAAACAGAAGATCAGTTACAGTAAAAGCTAACTAAAAAGTTTTAAAAAAAGACCCTGTTATTAAATTATCAGGGTCTTTTTTTTGCCATCATTATAACTACTAATAAATTAAATGCTAAAGATTACAAAATATATATCGATTAGTTTTTTTTTAATTTTAATTTTAATTTTTTCAAACAATAAAATTGCTGCTGAAACTGAAGATGAAGAAATAGGAGTAATTTTAGAATCAATTCAAAAAGATATAAAAACTTTAGAAAAAGCAGTTTATTCAGAAAAAGATAATTCTTTATCAAGTAATTCTTTAGATCAAAATTCTGAAGATGTGCTTACAAGACATTTGTTAAAATTGTCAGAAATTGAAAAACAATTTCGAGATTTAACAAATAAGTTTGAAGAAATAAATTTTAAGTTAGATAAATTATCAAACAGACTATCAAAAGTTCAAGCAGATAATCAGGTTAGATTTCAACAGTTAGAAAATAATACTATTACTAAAACAGTTAATACTGAAGAGAATAAAACAGTTGCTTCAACAATTAATGAAGAAGATGAAATTTTGCCTGGATCATCACAACCACAAGACCTTGGTTCAATTTCTTACAAAGATACAGAAACAAATTTATCAACACAAGAAACTCAATCAATAGAATCAACTGGGACAGTAGTCACTGAAGAATTTCGTTCAGAAGAAAAATTATTACCAGACGAAACTCCAGAAAAACAATATGAGTTTGCAACTAGTTTTTTAAAAGTTGGTGACTACAATACGGCCGAACGTGCGTTTAAAGAATTTGTTGATATAAATCCAGAACACAAATTAGCAGGTAACGCACAATATTGGTACGCTGAAACTTTTAGAATTAGGCAATTGTATACCGATGCAGCATCTGCATATCTTGAAGGATATCAAAAATATCCTAAAAGTGATAAGGGTCCTATAAATTTATTAAAACTTGGTGTATCATTGGTCCAGATAGGAGAAAAAGATCAAGGTTGTTTAATGATCACTGGAGTACAAAAACAATACCCTGAAGCAAAACAGTCTGTTCTTCAAAAAGCAAAATATGAAGAAAAAAAGTTTGAGTGTAAAAAGAAAAAAACATGATTTAATTCTTAAACATTTAAACGACAAAGATATTTTAAAAGTTTTCAAAGAGTTTAATAAAACAATAGATATTAAAAGAAAATATGCTGTAGCAATTTCTGGAGGTCCTGACAGTCTTGCTCTAGCTTATTTTAGTAAATGTGCTTCAATAATTTATAATACAAAAATTAAATACTATTTGGTTGATCACAAGCTAAGAAAAGAGTCAACAAAGGAAGCTAAAAAAGTTTTACAAACTCTTAAAAAATTAAAAATAAATTGTAAAATTTTAACTTGGAAAGGAAAAAAGCCTAAATCCAATATTCAATCTATTGCTAGAAATAAAAGATATACTTTATTAACAAACGAATGCAAAAAATTTAATATTTCATTTTTATTATTAGGTCATCATCTTGATGATTTGTATGAAAATTTTTTGTTAAGAATTTTAAGAGGAAGCGGTTTAAAAGGGTTAGCATCTATGGATAAAACGTCTGATAACAATTTTAATAATATCAAAATAATTAGGCCATTAATGGATGTAAAAAAATCTGATTTGAAAAAAATATCAAAAAAAGTCTTCAAATTTTTTGTTGAAGATCCTTCAAATTCTAACGAAAATTTTAAAAGAATTAGAATAAGAAAACTAATAAATACTTTAGAACTTGAAGGTCTAGATAAAAATAAACTAAAACTTACAATCAAAAATTTGAAAAATGCAAATGATGCTGTTAACTTTTACACAAAAAAAAATATTGATGAAAATTCAATTTTCTTTAAAGAAAAAAATAAGTTTTTTTTAAGTAAAACTTTTTTTACTCAACCTAATGAAATTATTTTTAGATCCCTTGGAGAGATTATAAAAATAATTGGTAAGAAATATTATTTACCCAGAGGCAAAAGTATAAGTTCTATTGTGTCAGATATTAAATCTGGTAAATTTAAAAAAACAACTTTAGGGGGCTCTGTGATTCAAAAAACAAGCGAAACTGTGATTGTTTTTTCAGAAAGGTCATGAAAAAGCCAAATTTTGTACTAAAATGTCACTTGTTTAATTTACAATAATTCTTATCTTACAACTATGAATTTTAAAAATTTAGCTATGTGGGCCGTTATAGTTTTTTTGACAGTGGGTCTTTACAACATGTTCAAAAATCCACAAGGATCTTTGAATAAATCTAATACTATTATCTTTTCAGAGTTTTTATCAGAAGTTGATAATGGAAGAGTAGTTAAAGTTGAAATTAAAGAAAACAATATTAAAGGTGTAATGTCTAACGGTGAAATATTTACAACTTATTCACCAAACTATCCAAACCTAATAGAGAAACTTACAGAAAAAGGAGTGAGTATATCAGCGTCGCCTGTTGATGAAAAAATGCCGTCACTTCTCGGTGTTCTTTTGTCTTGGTTCCCAATGTTATTATTAATTGCAGTTTGGATTTTTTTTATGAGACAAATGCAAGGAGGAAAAGGTGGAGCTATGGGATTTGGTCGTTCAAAAGCTAAAATGATGAACGAATTAAAAGGTAAAGTAACTTTCAACGATGTGGCTGGTGTAGAAGAAGCGAAAGAAGAAGTTGAAGAAGTAGTAGAATTTTTAAAAGATCCTAAAAAATTTAGCAGACTAGGTGGCAAAATTCCAAGAGGATGTTTATTAGTTGGGGCGCCAGGAACTGGAAAAACTTTATTAGCCAGAGCTATAGCTGGAGAAGCAGGAGTTCCATTTTTTACAATTTCGGGATCTGATTTTGTTGAAATGTTCGTAGGAGTTGGCGCTTCAAGAGTTAGAGATATGTTTGAACAAGGTAAAAAACATTCTCCTTGTATAATTTTTATAGACGAAATTGATGCCGTTGGAAGAAGTAGAGGGGCAGGCTTGGGTGGAGGCAATGACGAAAGAGAACAAACTTTAAACCAATTGTTAGTGGAAATGGATGGTTTTGATACTAATGAAGGGGTAATTATAATTGCAGCAACTAACAGACCAGATGTACTAGATCCTGCGCTATTAAGACCGGGAAGGTTTGATAGACAAGTAGTAGTTTCACTTCCAGATATTATTGGAAGAGAAAAAATATTAAAAGTACATGCAAAAAAAATATCAATGGCACCAGATGTCAATCTAAGAACAGTTGCGCGAGGTACGCCTGGATTTTCAGGGGCAGATTTAGCAAATTTAGTAAACGAAGCAGCTTTATTAGCTGCGAGAAAAAATAAAAGAATTGTAACTTATAATGAATTTGAAGAGGCCAAAGATAAAGTAATGATGGGTGCAGAAAGAAGATCTATGGTAATGACTGAAGAAGAAAAAAAATTAACAGCTTACCATGAAGCAGGTCATGCAATTGTAACCATTAATGAAAAAGCAGCTTACCCAATTCATAAAGCCACAATAATACCAAGAGGAAGAGCTTTGGGAATGGTTATGCAGTTACCAGAAAAAGATGAAGTTTCACAGACAAGAGAGCAGCTACATGCTCAAATGGCAATTGCCATGGGAGGAAGAGTTGCGGAAGAATTAATTTTTGGCGATGACAAAGTAACAACCGGAGCAGCAAGTGATATTGAGCAAGCAACAAAAAGAGCGAGGGCGATGGTTATGAGAGCAGGTCTTAGCAAAGAATTAGGACCAGTAGCTTATGGCGAAAATGAAGAAGAAGTCTTTTTAGGGCGTTCAGTTGCAAGGCAACAAAATATGTCAGAAGAAACTGCAAAAAAAGTAGATTCTGAAATAAGAAAATATGTTGAAAAAGGGTACGAAAGAGCAAAAAAAGTATTAAGTGAAAAAATCGATGATTTACATAAGCTAGCTAAAGCTCTTTTAATATACGAAACGTTAAAGGGAAGTGAAATTGAAGATTTAATCAATAAGAATATATATCCCGCTAATAAAAAAGATCTAAAAGTAGAAGAAGAAAATCAAGATTCAGCTTTAGGTTCAATGGGATTAAAACCTAAAATAGTTCATTAAATTTAAGATGATCAAATATTACACAAGAGCGTGTAATTTTTATTTAGGACAGAAATCAAAGGAAAAAGTTAAAAAGGGGTTTGCTCTATCTTTAAGTAATAACAATTTAATATCTTTTGACACTATAGAAATCATAACTAGAAAATATAAAAAAAAAATCCATATAAGAGAAATAAAAAATCAGAGCTATAATGTTAAAAAAAAAATTAAAGAAGACATTAAGTTAATTACAGAAAAAAAAAAATTTAAAGGATTAGATTTTTTAAATTTTCCTATTTTAATGGGAGTAATTAATTTAACACCTGATAGTTTTTCAGATGGAGGAAAATATGATAAAAAAAACTCTGGATTCAATCATGCAAGGTATTTAATAAAAAAAGGATGTGAAATTTTAGACATAGGTGGAGAGTCGACAAGACCAGGAGCTAAATATGTTAATAAAAAAATAGAATGGAAAAGAATTAATAAAACTTTAAAAAAAGTTAGAAAACTAAATACATTTATTTCTTTAGATACTCGAAAAAGCTGGATTATGGAAAAAGGAATAAAAAACAAAGTAAATTTAATAAATGATGTTTCTGGTTTGGATTATGATGCCAATACTATAAATGTTTTGAAAAAATATAAAATCCCATTTGTTATTCATCACATGCAAGGAACTCCAAAAAATATGCAAAAAAATCCAAGATATAAAAATGTTCTTTTGGATATTTATGATTTTTTTAAAAACAAAATAAAAAAAATGAGATCTCTTGGAATTAAACACAACAATATTATTTTGGATCCAGGTATTGGTTTTGGTAAAAACTTGAAACATAATATGACCTTAATTAACAACATTTCTATTTTTCACTCACTTGGATTTCCTATAATGTTGGGCGTTTCCAGAAAAAGATTTATTAAGGACTTATCTGGAAATAATGATAGCAAGGAAAGGTTAGGTGGCACAATATCATCTAGTTTATATGCAATGACACAAGGTATTCAAATATTAAGAGTTCACGATGTAAATGAAGTGAATCAAAGTATAAAAGTTTTTAAATCATTAAATTTTTAATAATGTCAAAAAAATATTTTGGTACTGATGGAATTAGAGGGAAAGTAAATAAAGGAAACATTAATGGAGAAATGTTTTTTAAATTTGGTTTAGCCGCAGGAACATACTTTAAAAACTTGAAAAAAAATAAACAAACAGCAATTATTGCTAAAGATACAAGATTGTCTGGTTATACTTTAGAACCTGCTTTAGTATCTGGTTTAGCTTCTGCAGGAATGCATGTTTACACACTAGGTCCTTTGCCAACCAATGGCCTTGCCATGTTAACAAAAAGAATGAAAGCAAATATGGGTATTATGATAACAGCATCTCATAACCCTTATTTTGATAATGGATTAAAATTGTTTGGACCTGATGGTTTAAAATTATCTGACAAAATCGAAAAAAAAATTGAAAAATTAATAGATTCAAAAATTACAAAAAATTTATCTAAACCAAATATTCTTGGCAGGGTAAAAAGGTTAGAAGATGCTAACGATAGATATATTGAAATTTTAAAATCTAATTTTCCAAATAATTTTAGCTTAAAAGGAATTAAAATTGCCATAGATTGTGCAAATGGCGCTGGATATAAATCTGGGCCAAAACTTTTAAAATCTTTAGGGGCAAAAGTTTATAATGTTGGTACTTCTCCTAATGGGTTAAACATTAACCAAAATTGTGGATCTACTTTTCCAAAAAAGATTAAATCTTTAGTTAAAAAACATAAAGTTAATTTAGGAATATCATTGGACGGTGACGCAGATAGAATCATTTTGTGTGATGAAAAAGGAACCATAGTTAATGGTGATCAGATTATAGCGATGCTTGCGAATAGGTGGAAGAGAAAAAAAATTCTTAGAGGCGGCGTAATTGGAACTCTAATGTCTAATTATGGATTGCAAAACTATTTTAAAGAACAAAAAATAAGATTTGTAAGAGCCAATGTTGGGGACAGATACGTTAAAGAAAAAATGCAAAAAAATAGGTTTAACCTAGGAGGAGAACAATCGGGTCATATTATATTGGGAAATTTTGCAACAACAGGTGATGGATTGTTAGTAGCATTAGAAGTTTTATTTTCAATGAGAAAAGGGAAAAAAGCTAGTGAGTTATTAAATATTTTTAAACCCATGCCTCAAATTTTAGAAAATATTCTTGTCAAAGATAAAAAAATTATAAATAAACTAAAGTGTAAAAAAGCAATTAAAAAAGCCAGTAAACTAATGGGTAGAAATGGAAGACTTTTGATCAGAAAATCTGGTACAGAACCAAAAATTAGAATTATGGGCGAGTCGTATAATAAAAAGTTGATTATAAAATGTATAAAAATAATTAAACGGTCAATAAAATATTGAAACCTAAGTCTAAAATTTTAATAATTGCAGGATCCGACTCTTCTGGAGGAGCAGGTATACAAGCTGATATTAAAACTGTTACAGCGCTTGGTTCATACGCTATGACTGCAATAACTGCTGTAACTTCTCAAAACACTACCGGGGTAACATCAATCACATCTATACCATCGAGAGAAATATCAAAACAAATAGAATTTACTTCAAAAGATATTAAACCCGATGCAATTAAAATTGGAATGCTTCATTCAGCCGAAGTTATCAATGCAGTATTAAAGTCTTTAAATAAGATAAGTGTGAAAAAAATTATTTTGGATCCTGTGATGGTTGCCAAAGGAGGAACCAAATTAATTGATAATTGTTCAATTAAAATTTTAAAATCAAAACTAATAAAAAAAGTTAGTTTAATAACACCAAATATTCCTGAGGCAGAAATTTTGGCAAAAACAAAAATTTCTTCAACAAACGATATGATCCATGCTGCAAGAATTTTAATGAGTTTAGGAGCTAAAAACGTATTGATAAAAGGTGGGCATCTTAAATCAAGAATTATACAAGATATTTTTTTAAGTAAAAATGAAATATCAAATTTTAAAAACAAAAAAATTAATACAAAAAATACACATGGCACGGGATGTACACTATCTAGTGCTATTGCTACATATTACTCATGTGGAAAAACATTAAAGAAATCTTGTGAGATGGCGATTAATTATGTTAACCATTCAATTGGTACAGGACCGAGGTATGGCAAAGGTCATGGACCAATAAATCATTTAAGTACAATAAATATTAATAAAAAGTTTAAATGAAAAATGTAGCTGTTGTTGGATCCCAATGGGGAGATGAAGGCAAAGGAAAAATTGTTGATTGGCTTTCTAGCGAGGCTGATATCGTTGTAAGATTTCAGGGGGGGCATAACGCAGGACATACCTTAGTAATTGATGGCGTAACATACAAGTTGAGATTATTGCCTTCAGGAATTGTAAGAAAAGATAAAGTGTCAATTATTGGAAATGGTGTTGTTGTTGATCCGTGGGCTTTGTTGGACGAAATTAAAGAAATTAAATCAAAAGGTGTTGAAATAAGTCAAAAAAACTTAATTGTTTCAGAGGCTGCAAATTTAATTTTACCATTTCATAGAGAAATGGATGAAATAAGAGAAGATGCAGCAGGTAAAGCTAAAATAGGAACAACAAGAAGAGGAATTGGTCCAGCATACGAAGATAAAGTTGGCAGAAGATCAATAAGAGTTATGGATTTAATTTCTGAGAAAAATCTGGACCATAGATTAGAAACAGTTTTAATGCATCACAACGCAATAAGAAAAGGATTGGGAAAAGAAATTTATAAAAAAGATAAACTAAAGCAAGATTTATTAAAGATAGCACCAGAAATTCTAAAATATTCCCAACCAGTATGGAAAAAAATAGATGAATTTAAATCACAAGGAAAAAAAATATTATTTGAAGGTGCGCAAGGTATTTTACTTGATGTTGATCATGGCACGTATCCATTTGTTACATCCTCAAATACAGTGGCTTCAGCTGCAGCGACGGGCTCTGGTTGTGGTCCTAATTCAATAAATTATGTTTTAGGTATTACAAAAGCTTATACTACCAGAGTTGGAGAGGGCCCTTTTCCAACGGAACTGACAGATGAAATAGGAGAAAAACTAGGAACTATAGGAAAAGAATTTGGAACGGTTACAAGTAGAAAAAGAAGATGTGGATGGTTCGACGGAGTTTTGCTTAGACAAACAATTAAAATTGCCGGAATAGATGGAATAGCATTAACTAAGCTAGATGTTTTAGATCAATTAGATGAAATTAAGATGTGTATTGCATATGAAGTTGATGGAAAAAAAATGGATTATTTGCCTGCAGCTGTAGATGATCAATTAAAAGCAAAACCTATTTATAAAAAATTTAAAGGCTGGAATTGTTCAACTAAGGGTATAAAAAAATTTGATGCCCTTCCTGATAATGCAAAAAATTATATTAAAGAATTAGAAAAATTTATAGAAACAAAAGTTGCTAGTATTTCTACAAGTCCAGAAAGAAATGATACTATATTAATAGTTGATCCTTTTAGCAGCTAATTTGCCGGTAGTAGATTTTTTGATTTTGCAGAGTTTAACATATGTTTTTGAAGCTTTTCGAAAGCTTTGTTTTCAATTTGTCTTATTCTTTCTCTGCTTATTTTGTATTTTTTACTTAAATCTTCTAAGGTAGTTGGTTCATCATTTAATCTTCTAGAGTATAAAATTTCTTTTTCTCTATCATTCAATATTTTAATCGAGTCTTTTAAAAGATCTTTTCTTTGATTCATTTCTTCTTTTTGAGCTAATTGTAACTCTTGGTCCATCTCTTTATCTACAATCCAGTCTTGCCATTCATCTCCATCTTCGCCAATTTGGGCATTAAGAGAATGTTCTTTTCCAGACAATCTTCTATTCATTGAAACAACTTCTTCTTCACTCACGTTTAATTTATCTGCAATTTCAGAAACATGTTCTTTTCTTAAATCACCTTCAGTCCTAGGTGCAATTTGATTTTTTAGTTTTTTTAAATTAAAAAATAATTTTTTTTGTGCTGTAGTTGTTCCAATTTTTACCAGACTCCATGATCTTAGAATATATTCCTGGATAGATGCTTTTATCCACCACATAGCATATGTAGCTAATCTAAAACCTTTTTCTGGTTCAAACTTTTTTACAGCTTGCATAAGGCCAATATTACCCTCTGAGATCATTTCATTTACTGGTAGGCCATAACCTTTGTAACCCATTGCAATTTTTGCAACCAATCTTAAATGGCTTGTTACAAGTTTTTCAGCAGATTTAATGTTGCCAGTGGACTTCCAATTTTTTGCTAACATATATTCTTCTTCTTTATCCAACATTGGAAATTTTTTGATTTGAGCAAGATAGGCGGATAGCCCACCTTCATTGGATAGAGCAGGAAGATTATAACTAGAAGTTGTATTCATAGACTTATTTATTTAATTAAGATTTTTAATTTTACAACGGTTTATTTATCAATATTTCTTAGGGTTTTTACTATTATCATTAAATCATTCGGCAAAATAGAAGTAAATCTTAATTTTTTTCTAGATTTAGGGTGAATAAACCCAAGTACTTTTGCATGTAAAAACTGTCTATTTAAATTATAGATGAGTTTTTCAAGATTTTGATTAACGTTCTTAAATTTTTTAAATTTTTTTCTATACTTTTTATCCCCCAAAATGTTATTTCCTTTGTGACTCATATGAACCCTTATTTGGTGCGTTCTCCCAGTTTCAAGTTTGCACTCAACCAAACTTAGAATTGGGGTTTTATCATTTTCAAATACTTCTAAAGTTTTATAATTTGTAACTGCTTTTTTTCCTTTTGTTATTCCAACTTCCATTAGCTGCCTGTTTTTCGAACTTCGAGTAATTAAAGTTTCAATCCTTCCAAATTGTGGTCTTAATTTTCCCCAGATCATCAACTCATATATTCTCTCAATAGAATGTTTATTAAATTGATTTGATAAGTTTTCATGAGCAAAATTATTTTTTGCTACCACAACCAATCCAGAGGTATCTTTATCTATTCTATGAACAATTCCAGGCCTTAATTCACCTCCTATATTTGATAAACTTTTTCCACAATGATTCATAAGCGCATTTACTATTGTATTATCATAATTTCCAGCTCCGGGATGTATTACAATTCCCGCAGGCTTGTTTAGAACCAATAGATCGTTATCTTCATAAACAATATCAATTTTAAACTTATATGGCTTCAAGGAAGCTTTTTTTGGTTCAGGTATAACTAAATTAATTTTATCACCAGTAGTAACTCTTTGTGATGGATTGATTATTATTGAATTATTTAACTTAAGATTTTTTTGTAGTATTAAATTTTTAATTCTAGTTCTACTTAATTCATTTTCTTTATTTGATATAAAGGAGTCAATGCGCTGTCCATTTTCTTTATTTTTAACAATTATATTAATGCTATTTTTCATAAATTATAATAATACTACTATATGCGCTTGTAGCTCAATTGGATAGAGCGCCTGACTTCGGATCAGGAGGTTGAGGGTTCAAGTCCTTCCTGGCGCACCATTTATTAATAGTAAATTTTATATTTAATCACGATTGTATATTACTCTATTGAATTATTTTCTAATGATTTAATATTGATAAACTTATTTGATAATGAATTGTTATTTTTTTTAATTTCTTCAAAAAAATTCCAAGCCAAAACTAATATAACTGTGTTTTTATCTTTAATCTTTGTTTTTGCATAAATTGGAATATTTACTCCAGGTATAAATTTTTTATGTTTAAGTTTGTTATCTTCAACTATAAAGTCTATCTCATTTGATATTCCAAAAAAATTAAGAGCAGTAGTGGCTTTTGCAGGAGAACCATAGCCTACAATTTTTTTATTTTTCTTTTTCAAATCTCTAATATTTTTTACAACATTTTTTTTTAAATTTATTATTTTTTCAGCAAATTTTTCATAAGTTTTAAATTTTTTGACACCGAATTTTTCTTCATTCTTTAATATCTTTATAACGCTGTTATGTTTTTTCATTTTTTCATTTTTTGTAATATAAATTCTTAATGATCCACCGTGAGTATTAATTTTTTCAGCCTTATATATATTTGCTCCTATTTTATTAAAAAAATAATTTAAACTAGTTAATGACCAATAGTTATAATGTTCATGGTAAATATTATCAAAAGTTAAATCTTTTATAGTATTTATCAAATATTGTACCTCAATTATTACTGTTCCTTTTTTTGAAATTAATTTTAACATACATTCAGCCATAGATTTGAGATCATCAGAGTGTGCAAATACATTAGAAGCCAAAACCAAATCTGCATTTTTCTTAATTTTTTTTAAGTTTTTACTGTTTAAAAATCCATTAATAGTTTTAATGCCATTCTTTTTTGAAATTTTGCAAAGATTTTTTGCTGGCTCTATACCCAATAATTTTTTTATTCCTAATTTTTTGAAAGGTATTAATCCAACTCCATCATTACTACCAATGTCTACAATATAAGATTTTTTATTTAATTTTAATTCTTTAAAATAATTTTTTGCAGCATCTTCAAAATGTTTTTTAAATGTTGATGATGTAGATGAAAGATAGAAATAATTTGTAAACATTTTTTTTGGATCTACAGAAACTGATAGTTGAGCATTGTAGCAATTTTCACAGTAATTCATTTCAAGTGGAAATTTTTCAATCTTTTCATTTTTAGAATTAATTAAATTGTTTGCAAGAGGTTGAAAGCCTAGAGAAATTACTCTTTTTAGTTTATTGTTTCCACAACAACGGCAATTAATTTTATATGTAGATAATAAATTGTCCCTGTCTTTTTTGTTTATTAGTTCATATGGCAAGGTGTGAGTTATTCCATAATTTTCGTGCTCTCTTTCACCTCTAACTAAATTTAAAAAAACAGAGTCTTTAGTGAAAACCATTGCATGTGCCACATTTGGTTTTGTAACAATTAAATCTCCTTCGTTAACCACGTGAGTTATTCTATGAGGTTTTTCATTAATTAGATCTTTATAAACACTAATATATTGACCTTTAACCAATAAACACTTTTGTTCTTGTATTGGATGAAAATGATTAGCTCTAATTGTTCCTTTTTTCGATTCAATGTAACCTACCAAATTTACTGGTTCTGTTAGTTCGTAATTACTTATCTTTCCTCTATAATCTATAAATTCGTTTTTACCTTTAAAATTTTCCTCTAAGTTATTTTTATTAATTTTATAAGTCCATTTTTCAATCATTTCTTTTATTGAGTCTTCAAGATTGTATAAAAATTTGAAACCAGTATTAAGTAATTTACGATTTGACAAAGTATAACCTAAGTTTGGAGTTTCATCTTCTGTGGTCTCTATATTTGTTTTGGGGTTTATTTTTTTACAAATTTCAGCAACATCTTTTACAGTTGTTTCTTCATTTGAGAGATGAAAAATTTCTTTTTTTATATTCTCTTTTTCTTCCATGAATTTCATACATCTTACAACGTCAATTACATTAACAAGACTTTTTAATTGTTTTCCTCCCGAAAATAATTTTATAGTTCCATTTTGTGATGAAATCTTTGAAAATAAATTAGGCATTATATTTATTCTCATTGCATCAAGAGAATAACCATAAACTGAACCTAGCCTTAATATTACATAATTTTTTTTTGATTTTTTAATGTCCTTTTCATTTTGAACTTTGCTAGCAGAATACATTAAAATAGGTTTTGGATTTTCTGTTTCTACAATATTTCTTTTTGCTTCATTCATGCCTTCAAATATTACATGCGTAGATGGAAATATTATTTTACATTTATCAGAAGTTGATTTTAAAATATTATTAGTACCGTCAACTGCTATTGATCTTATTTTTTCATCCAGTTCATTTGTTGTGTCTTTTCCAACATATGCTACATCTGTAATTCCGGCCAAATGGTATACTACATCAGCATTGTACAAATGTTGTTCTAAAAATTTAAAATCTAGGATATGTCCTTGAAAAAATTCGATGCCCCAATCCTTTAATTGAGATACTCTTTCAGATAAAAATCTATTATCTATGGCAATTATTTTGTTTTGCCAACTTTCACCAGAATAAATTTTGCACAACTCTGTGCCAAGATATCCTAGAGCTCCTACTATAACTATTTTTTTCATTTAATTTAAACTTTTATATAAATCTTTCACGCACAATTCTAAAAATTACACTAAAGATATGATAAAATTTAATTTTTTTTCCTTCTTCGTGAGTTCTGCCATTATAAGAAATAGGAACTTCATAAAATTTTTTACCCTTTTTAACCACTTTACAAAGAATTTCTGCATGTTGTTCAAATCCTGAAGTTCTAAGCTCATTGTAGTCTAATAGTTTATTTTTATAACAAAGATAACAAGAATAAATATCAGTAAATGTTGTGTTGTAAAGAATATTAAAAATAAAAGTCAAAAAATAATTACCAATTTTATTTAATATATTGTGTGATCTCATGTATTCACTAAAGTTAAATCTAGATCCAATAATAACATCTGCGTCAAATTCCCTACAAACTCTAATAAATTTTTTAAACTCAATTGGATCATATTCAAGGTCGCCATCTTGAAAGATTATATAATCTCCTTTGGCAATCTTAAGTCCTTCTCTTACCGAATATCCTTTGCCTGAATTTTTATTATTATTTATTAATGTTGAAAATAGATTTTTATTATTTTCTAATAAATTTTTAGTATCATCTGTTGAGCCGTCGTTAATTACAATAAATTCATATTCTATATTTTCTATTTTGGTTTGATTGAGTCTCTCTAGTAGTTTTAAAATCGTTTTTTCTTCGTTAAACACTGGAATTATTACTGAAAATTTCATAAATATAATTAAATAAAACAATTTATACTAAATTTAATCTATTAAAAGAATAAATATAATTGTAATAAAATTGAAAGTTAATTGAAAAAAAATTAATTTATGAAAAAAAAGGTAGAAAAAGATATATCTATTTTGATACCCTCAAAGATCATAGATGATAATCTGAGGTACTGCATAAAACAAATAAGAAAATTTTACAAAAATATAAAAATAATTTTAGTTTTAGATAAACCTTCAGAATCTAAAATGGATAAAAATATTCAAATAGTAATTTCAGGAAATGAAACTATTGGATTTAAAAGAAATTTAGGTCTCAAGTATGTAATTACTAAATTTGTATCTTTTATTGATAGCGACGCTTACCCAAATTCACGTTGGTTAGATGAAAGTTTAAATTTGTTTAAAGATAAAAAAATTGCTTTAGTAGGTGGACCAAATTTATCTCCTAAAACAAAAAATGTTGAAAAAATTTTAGTTGCAAGATCAAGAAGAAATTCAATAGTTACACTTAATCCCAAAGTAAAATCTATTAAAACTAACAAGCATTTTATAAATTTTTTACCCAGTTGTAATATGATAATGAGAACTTCAATATATAAAAAAATTAAAGGGATGGACTCAAGACTCTACTCCAGTGAAGAAATTTCATTAAACTACAAATTAAACAAAAAAGGTTTTAAAATGATTTTTAGTCCCAAAGTTTTTGTTTTTCATTCTGATAGAAATTTTAAACATTTTGCTCGCCAAAGGTTTATTTATGGTTCAACTGGCTTATGGTATTTAATAAGATACCCATGTAAGGAAAGTTTTATGTTGTTTGCATCAAGCTTTCCAACATTATTTGTTTTATTTTTTCCAATGGTATTCATTAGTAATGCCTTAAAGTTAACTTTTTTATTAGGTATATTTTTCCTAATTTTATTAATATTTATAAATAGTGTGAAAATTAATTTTAAAAATAATTTTATTAAAAGTGTAAAATTATCTTTAATAAGTTTTTTTTATCCAGGTCTCGGTCTTCTTGCGAGAATTTTTTTGAAAAACAATACGTTTAAAAAATTGTATACACAAAAATAAAAATGATATTAAAAAAAGCAAATATAGCAAAAGTTTTAAATAATGTGTATTTTAAAAAAAAAACTCCTATTAGTCTTATTCATTTTTTAACAAATAGATGTAACGCAAGATGCTCTTTCTGTTTTATTGATTTTGATAATCCAAAAACTTTTGTTGGAGAATTAACTTTAGAAGAAATTGATAAAATGACAAAAAATATGGGAGAAACTTTATTGAATGTGAATTTTACTGGTGGGGAACCTTTTGCAAGAAAAGATATTGTAGAGATAGCAAAAACCTACATAAGAAATACAACTATTCAATCAATTTATATAACTACTAATGCAAGTCTACCCGAGAGAGTAATTGATTTTGCCAAAGAAATTAATAATTTTGATCCTAATATTGAATTAAGTTTTCAAATATCTATAGATGATCTACCAGAAAAACATAATTCTGTAAGAAAAATTAAAAATTTATTTGATAGCTGCTTAATTACTTACAATGGTCTTAGAGATCTAAAAAATCCAAAGATTAACCCATCTGTTAACATAACTGTCTCAGAGGAAAACTGTTCTAATATAAAATCTATTTTTTATTACTTTGTTAATGAATGCAATTTAGACTCTATAAAATGCTGTATAGTAAGAGACGAAGGTATATACAAAACAGCAGATGATAAAAAAAAAAAAATATTGGATGCATATACATGGCTAACTGAAGAAATTAAAAATTTAAAAAAATCAAAAAAAATCAAAAATTATAACAACTCCCTCCAAGGCAAAATTCATAATACAAAAGATGATATTTCTTGGGAAATGGTAAAAAAAATTTATAAAGACAATGCTTATATAAGTCCATGTCATGCATCATCTTTGTTTGGCGTAATAACTGCTGATGGAAAAATTTACCCATGTGAGATACTTGAGGATAAATTAATAGGCGATTTAAGAAAAAATGATATGGATTTTTTAAAAGTATGGAATAGTTCTATAAACTCAGATATTAAGAGATTTATACATGAAACCAATTGTAGGTGTACCTATGAATGTGCAATTTCTTTTAATATTTTGGGTAATTGGCGTTATCAACACAAACTAATTTCTAGCTTTTTGAATCGTTATTAAATGAAAATTAATTTATCAAAAAATATTATAAAAAAAATAAATAAAAATATTTTTCTTTATATTATTTTAATTTTTACAAATAAATTTAATTACCTACTCCCCGATGTTGATTAAAGTTCCCTTTTTTCTAGCTTTGGCAAAAGAATAATAAAATAAGGCAATCGCAGTTGCTAGATAAATTCCATTTAAATAAAATGCAATTATTATATTTTGATAATTAACACTTTGATTAATAAGTATGTTCCTAGCTTCTTCAAAAATATAAACAAGGGGAAGCGAGTAAGCTATTTTTTGAAAAAAATCAGGTAAAATTTCTATAGGGTAATAAATACACCCAAAAGGTGCCAATAAAAACATTGTTGACCAAGCAATATTTTCAAACGAAGGACCAAATCTTAATAAACCTGATGAAACAAATATCCCTAGAGTAATTCCAAATATATATAAACTTAAAAAAAGAAAAAATAAATGTACCCCAAGATCTAATAAAGATATTCCAAAAAGTGGAGATGTTAAGAGAATTGCAGGTATTAAACCAATTAGGGCTCTAATTAGCGCAGTAAAAACTAAAGAAATTATTATTTCGCTTATTTTTATTGGAGCAATAAATAAATTTGTAAAATTTCTGCTCCATATTTCTTCTAAAAACAACATGTTAAACCCAATACTTGTCCTAAATAAAAAATCATACAAAATTGCACAAGTTAATATTACCCCGACGGCATTGTTGTAATAAGTGCTATGATTGGCAAAAAAATTAGAGATAAAACCCCACAATGTTATCTGAATTGAAGGCCAGTATATTAAATCTAAAATTCTTGGAAAAGATCTAGTAATTAAAAAAAAATGCCTTAAAAAAAGACCATATATTCTATTAAATTTCATTTTTGTTTCTTGTAAGTTTTAAGAATACTTCTTCTAAATTTTGTCTACCATGTTTTGCGATCAATTCTTCAGGTTTACCTTTGTCTATGATAACACCTTCTTTCATCATTAATACAGATGAACACAATCTTGTTACTTCGCTCATATTATGAGAAGCCAATAAGATAGATATTCTTTTTTCTCTTTTATAATTTTCTAAAAAAGTTCTAATAAAATCTCCAATTTCAGGATCTAAAGATGCTGTTGGTTCATCCAAAAATAATACAACAGGGTCATTAATTAAAGCTTTTGCTAAACTTGCTCTATTTTTTTGACCCGAAGAAAGTTCACCTGTTATTTTATTTAATAGTTCTTCTAATCTTAATTTATTAGCAAGATATTCAATTCTGCTTTTTAGATTTTTTACACTATATAGTTTTCCATATACAATTAAATTTTGTTTTACAGTTAGTTTTTTTGGCAATTCTATATATGGTGAGATAAAATTTATTTTTTGAAGAATGCTAATTCTATTTTTTTCAATTTTCATTCCATTTATATTTATTTGACCGTTAGAAGGTTTTAACAAACCAAGTAGCATTCCTATAGTTGTTGTTTTTCCACAACCATTTGGACCCAAAAGTCCAATTATTTCATTTTCTTTAATTTTAAAATTGATACCTTTCACAGCATCTTTTTTGCCGTAAGATTTAGAAAGATTTATAACTTCTACTGAATTTTCCATTAAAATTTTGACGCCCTAAGCAATCTGTCATTAATTGCTTCACCAAAACTCTTGTTAGGTATTTTTTCAACAGCAATACTTTTAAATTTCTTTTTCTTTATCATTCGTAAGGTTCTGTATAAATTTTTTGCTGCGTTCTTAAGATTTTTACTTTTACTCAAATAATAAAAGTTTTTACCAGATAATTTTCTTTTTTTAATTAATATGAAAGCTTCATTCTGTTTTGCTTTATTAACATTTAGTCTTATTGGAATTCCTGGGGAATAATGAACCTTGCCTTGTCCAGGGGAAGTAATTTTTTTCTTTTTGTTGTTATATTTAATGTCAGATTTAAGTATTTTTTTTATTTTTTTTATTTCAGCTCCACCTAATCTTAATATTTCAGGTTTATTTATTAAACTAATTATTGTTGATTCAAGACCTATTTTTGATCTGCCACCATCTAGGATAAATTTAATTTTTTTTCCGAACTCATCTTTTACATCTTCTTTTGACACTGGACTAATTTTAGTTGAAATATTTGCACTTGGTGCTGCAAGTGGATACTTGAGACTTTTAAGTAATTTTTTTGTAACGGAATTTTTTGGGAATCTTACAGCTAATGTTTTTTTGTTATTAGTAACATTTTTTGAAATTTTGCTATTTTTTTTTAATTTTAAAACAAACGTGATGGGTCCAGGACAAAACTTCTTATATAATTTGTAAAAAAAATAATTTGTTTCACAATCAAGTTGTAACATTTTTAAACTATGATAATGCACTATTAAGGGGTTTTTTTTGGGTCTTTTTTTTAATTTAAATATTTTTGCTGTTGCAATATTAGAATATGCGTTTGCAGCTAATCCGTATACAGTTTCTGTAGGAATGCCTACGCATTCATTTTTATCTAAATAGTATTTAGCTTTTTTAATATTTGAAAGATTGTTTTTCATGTAATATTACAACTATTATATGAAAGATAAAAATTTACCAAACGATATTAAAGATAAATCTCTAGACGAACTTACAGAATTAGCTAATAGTATAATTGAAAATCTTGAAAAAGAGAAAGATTTGGAAAATTCAATAAATAAGTACCAAGAATTAATAAGGTTGAATAATTTAATTGAAAAAAAATTTCAAACAACTTCAAGAAATATATCCCAAAATACTAGAGAAAAGATTAGCAAATTATTAATAAATAAAGATGGAAAAAAAATTAAATAAAATTGCTAGAGATACCAATTCGTTTTTATTAAAATTGTTATCAAAACAAAAAAAAACAGATTTAATTAAGCCTATGAAGTATGGCCTGATGCCAGGCGGAAAAAAAATTAGAACAAAATTAATTACAGATGTTGGAAAAATTTTTCGAATAAAATATCAAAACCTTATTCAGGTTGGAGCAGCTGTAGAGTGCATTCATGCTTATTCTTTAATTCATGATGATCTTCCATGTATGGATAATGATTTATTGAGAAGAGGTAAACCATCAACACATAAAAAATTTGGAGAATCAACAGCAATACTTGCTGGAAACTCTCTTCTTACAATAGCATTTGAAATTTTGAGCCAAAAAAACTTTCAGCTAGATGACAAATTAAAAGTAAAATTGATTAAATTAATATCAGAATGCTCAGGACACTCAGGGATAGCAGGAGGTCAATATTCCGATCTAAATTTTGAAGGTAAAAAAATTCCTTTGAACAGGATAGTAGAAATGCAGATAAAAAAGACAGGAAAGCTTTTTAGTTTTTGTTGTATGGCACCTGTGATCATTAGTAAAAAAAATAATTATTTAAAAAATTTTGATGAAATCGGTGCTGACATTGGTTTACTATTTCAAATAGCAGACGACCTTATTGATTATAGTGGAAATTCAAAAGAAGCAGGAAAAAAAACAAGAAAGGATTTAAAAAAAGGAAAAGCGACACTAATCAGTTTACTAGGTCATCAAAATACTATTAAATATGGAAACAGGCTAAAATATAAGATATTTAAAAAACTTAATTATTTTGGAAAAAGAGCTGAAGATTTAAGAAGTACAGTTAAATATATATTAGAAAGAAGCAATTGAAGAAAAAATATAAATATTTGGATAAAATTAATTTTCCTGCAGATATTAAAAATTTTACACAGCCAGAACTAAAATTTTTAGCAGAAGAAGTTAGAGAAGAAATGATTGATGCTGTTTCTGAAACCGGAGGTCATTTAGGTGCTGGTTTAGGAGTGGTGGAATTAACTGTTGCTTTGCATTATATATTTAATACTCCAAATGATAAGTTAATTTGGGATGTTGGTCATCAAACATATCCGCATAAAATTTTAACAGGAAGAAAAGATAGAATTAGAACATTAAGAAAAGGGAATGGTCTGTCAGGTTTTACAAAAAGATCAGAAAGTGAATACGATACCTTTGGCGCTGGACATAGCTCAACATCAATATCATCCGCTTTAGGAATTGCTGTTGCAAATAAACTTTCAAACAAATCTGACAATGTAATTGCAGTGATAGGAGATGGCGCGATTAGTGCTGGAATGGCTTATGAAGCAATGAATAATGCTGGAACAAGCAAAACTAAAATGATTGTTATTTTAAATGATAACGATATGTCGATAGCTAAACCAGTTGGAGCAATGAGAAGATATTTGGCAAAAATTTTATCCGGAAAGATATATTTTAGTTTAAGGGAAACGGCAAAACTTATCATTTCAGCCTTTTCGAAAAGATTTAGCAGTAAAGCAGGTAAAGCCGAGGATTTTTTGAGATCAGCTGTTACTGGTGGAACTTTATTTAATTCAATGGGCTTTTATTATATTGGACCAATTGATGGACACGACATAGACGCTCTAATATCAGTACTAAAAAACGCAAAAGAAGTAAATTATGATGGTCCAATAATGATTCATGTAAAAACAGAAAAAGGAAAAGGGTATAAATTCGCAGAAAAATCTGCTGATAAATATCATGGTGTTGTAAAGTTTAATGTAAATACTGGTATACAAGAAAAATCAAAGTCGAATACTCCCGCATATACAAAAGTTTTTGCAAATACACTTTTAAAACATGCAGAAAGAGATAGTAAAATTATTGGTATAACTGCAGCAATGCCTTCCGGAACAGGAATGGATGTTTTTGGAGAGAAATTTCCCTCTAGAATGTTTGATGTAGGTATAGCCGAACAACACGCAGTTACTTTTGCAGCTGGTCTTGCAACTGAAGGCTACAAGCCATATGCAGCAATTTATTCAACATTTTTGCAAAGAGCATACGATCAAGTTGTTCATGATGTTGCAATTCAAAGTTTACCTGTTAGGTTTGCAATTGATAGAGCGGGACTAGTTGGTGCTGATGGCCCAACGCACGCAGGTTCGTTTGATATAACATATTTATCAACCTTACCAAATTTTGTTGTTATGGCTGCAAGCGATGAAGCTGAGTTGGTAAGGATGATAAATACATCGATTGATATAAATGACAAACCCTCAGCATTTAGATATCCTCGAGGCAATGGAACAGGTGTGAGCTTACCAACAATTGAAGAAAAATTAGAAATTGGAAAAGGACGAGTCATTAAGGAAGGTAAAAAAGTTGCTTTACTAAATTTTGGAGCAAGGTTAAACGAATGTCTGATAGCTCGTGAAAATCTTGTAAAAAAAGGTATTAACATAACATTAATCGACGCAAGATTTGCTAAGCCTATTGATGAAAATTTAATATGGCAAATCGCAACTGATCATGAAGCAGTAATTACTATAGAAGAGGGATCAATAGGAGGTTTTGGTTCACATGTAGGACAATTCCTTGCTGAAAAAAATTTGCTGGATAGTAATTTAAAGTATAGATCTATGATATTATCTGATCAATTTATAAATCATAATAAGCCTGATTTAATGTACAAATATGCTGGATTAGATGCAAATAGTATAGAAAATAAAATTTTAGATACTCTAAATTCAAAAATAATAATAAAGAAAACTAACTAACTATTGCACTGGGCAATATTCATTAAATAATGATCTAAAAGGACGCAGTGCATCATTGCTTCACCAATTGGCACCGCTCTAATACCAACACACGGATCGTGTCTACCTTTGACAGATATTGATGTATTTTTTCCAAACTTATTAATAGTTTTTCGCGAGGTAAGAATTGAAGAAGTTGGTTTTACAGCAAATGAAACAATTATATCTTGTCCAGATGATATGCCACCTAGAATACCTCCAGCATTATTTGATTTAAAATTTGTTTTTTTTCCTTTTTGAGATATTTCATCAGAATTTTGTTCTCCAGTTAATTGAGCAGAATTCATACCAGATCCAATATTAACTCCTTTTACTGCATTAATACTCATCATTGCGGATGCTAAATCCATATCTAATTTTGAATATATTGGTGCGCCCAAACCAACAGGTATTCCTCTTGCTCTTAATTCAATTATTGCACCACATGACGAACCTGCTTTTCTTATGCTTAGCAAATATTTTTCCCAAAGTTTTACTATAGACTTATCAGGACAGAAAAAAGGATTTTTATTAATAAATTGATCATTCCATTTTTTTGTATCACATCCAATTATACCTAACTGAGTAACTGCTCCAATAACTTTGTATTTTTTTCCAATTTTACTTTCCAAAACTTTTTTTGCTATCGCTCCAGCCGCTACTCTTGCTGCGGTTTCTCTAGCGGATTGTCTGCCACCACCTTTATAGTCTCTAATTCCATATTTTTTAAAATATGTATAGTCTGCATGACCAGGTCGGAATTTATCTTTAATTGTTTCATAATCTCTTGATCTCATATCTTTATTATAAATAATCATAGAGATAGGGGTGCCTGTAGTTTTACCTTCAAACACACCTGATAAAATGTTTACTTTATCATCTTCTTTTCTTTGCGTTGTGAATTTTGACTGACCTGGTTTTCTTTTATTCAGCTCAATTTGAATATCTTTTTCTTTAATATTTATATTTGGAGGGCACCCATCAACGACACACCCTATTGCAGGGCCATGAGATTCACCCCAAGTTGTGAAGCGAAATAGCTTTCCAAAAGTATTAAATGACATTAAATATATTATATAAGTTATTTTGTTGAAATTATGAATCAAAAAAATTCACTGGGTCTGGATAAATGCTTTAAGGATTTGGAAAATCCAATAGAACTCTTTAAAGAGTGGTTTAATGAAGCAAAAAAGACAGAAATAAACGATCCCAATGTGTTCACGTTAGCCACAGCTGACAGCAATGGGATTCCATCAGCACGAATGATTTTATTGAAAGATTATAACCAAAATGGTTTTATTTTTTATACAAATTTAAATAGTAAAAAAAGTGTTGATTTAAAAGAAAATCCAAATGCTTCTTTATGTTTTCATTGGAAGAGTCTTTTAAGACAAATAAGAATTAGTGGAAAAGTTTCTAAAGTGTCAGACAAAGAATCGGACGCGTATTTTAAAACAAGAACCTATGGTAGCAAAATCTCCGCTTGGGCATCTAAACAGAGTTTAGTTTTAAATAATATAGAAGAACTCCATAAATTAATTGGCGATTTTAAAAAAAAATATCCAAATGAAAATGATGTTCCAAGACCAGATTACTGGTCAGGATGGAGCTTAGATCCAAATAGTATAGAGTTTTGGTTATATGGTGAAAATAGAACACATCAAAGATTAAAATATATTAAAAATGATAATAATAATTGGGAAAAAATTTTATTAAATCCTTAAAAAGTCCTTTCTAAACTAAAAGAAGTTAAATTTTGAAATATATTTTTTTCTTTTGTATCGCTAAATATACTTAGAGAATTAGATGCAAGATTAATGAAATGCTCAGCTTTTTTGTAACACTCAAAAATAATGTTATACTTTTTGATCATTAAAAGAACTTTTTTAAATTCTTCTTCTGATCTTTCTTTCTTATCAAATATTTCTTTTAATTCTTTTTTTTCATCATTTTTTAATTTCTGGTAAAGCAGTATTACAGGTAAAGTTATTTTGCCTTCGTAAAAATCATTTCCTATTTCTTTACCAAATAATTTTAATTCAGAATTATAATCCAAAGTATCATCTGCTATTTGGAAAGTTAATCCAAGATTTTTTCCATAGAATTCTAAAGCATCTTTAATTTTATTTTCTTTATTTGATAATATAGAACCGACTCTTGTTGCTGCAGCAAACAAAGAAGCCGTTTTAGCGGATATTATTTTTAGATACGTTTCTTCCAACATATCAATTTCACCTTCATGTTGCAGTTGCAATACTTCTCCTTGAGATATTTCCGCAGAAGTTGAAGAAAGAAGTTTTAAAACTTCAAGACTACCATCCTCAACCATCATTTCAAAACATCTGCTCAACAAATAATCGCCAACTAAAATTGATGATTTATTTCCCCAAATATTATTTAAAGTTTTTTTTCCTCTTCTAATCTCTCCTTTGTCTATAACATCATCATGCATTAGGGTTGCCGCATGTATAAGTTCTATACAAGCAGCAAGATTGACGTCTCTAGAACCTTTTGAATATCCACAAAGTTTAGAGGAGCCCAAAGTAAGCAATGCTCTCAATCTTTTACCACCTGTTCTAAGATGGTATTTTGTCATTTCATCTACCAGTTCTATTTTGCTTGATAATTTTGTTTTAATCTTTTCCTCAACCAAAATTAGTTTATCATCAAGAGAATTTTTGAGCTCTGAGTATGAATTGTTTATTCGATTTTTTAACTGAACAACTGTTCCCATAAGAATAAGTTAGTACAATTGACACAATATCATACTTATCAATTGACGCACCTCAAACTACAACTATAAGGAGACTTTATATTAAACCAAAAATTTTATAAGCATTAGCATGATCTCATTTTTCAAAAAAAAGAAAATTATTCCTCTTATAAAACTAAATGGGGTAATAGGAAATGTTGGTAAGTTTAAACAAGGGATAGATTTTGCAGGCCAAGAAGAAATAATAAAAAAAGCTTTTTCAATAAAGAAAGCACCCGCTGTAGCAATATCAATAAATTCCCCAGGAGGGTCGCCTGTTCAATCACATTTGATACATGATTTTATAAGACATCAAGCTAAAAAGAGCAAAAAAAAAGTTATAATTTTTGCTGAAGATGTTGCTGCATCTGGTGGATATTTAATTGCTTGTGCAGGAGATGAAATTTATGCAAATCAAAGCTCAATTGTGGGTTCAATAGGCGTTATTTACTCTTCATTTGGTTTTAAAGATTTAATTGAAAAAATTGGAGTTCAAAGAAGAGTATACACTGCTGGAAAAAACAAAAGCACTTTGGACCCTTTCATGGAAGAAAAACAGGAAGATATTGAAAGATTGAAAAATATACAATTAGATTTGCACAAAGATTTTATAGAAGTTGTTGAAAAAAGTAGATCTGCTAAATTAAAAAAAGATTCAGGAATTGAGCTGTTCTCCGGAGAGTTTTGGTCAGGAAGAAAATCAAAAGAATTAGGTTTGATAGATGGAATTGGAAATGCAGACCAAATATTAAGAGAAAAATTTGGAGAAGATGTTGTTATTAAAAAATTTGAAAAATCAAAAGGTTGGTTAACTAAAAAATTATCATCATCGGAAAGTCATGCCGATCAAGTAATTAGTATTTTAGAAGAAAGATCTATCTGGCAAAGATATGGTTTCTAAAAAAAAGAAAACAAAAAAACCTCAGTTTCAATCTTTTCAAGATACAATCTTGAATTTACAAAAATATTGGAGCAAACATGGCTGTGTTATAGTGCAACCTTACGACATGGAGGTAGGCGCTGGAACATTTCATCCTGCAACTACGCTAAGATCTTTAGGGCCGAAACCTTGGAAAGTTGCATATGTACAACCCTCAAGAAGGCCAACTGATGGAAGGTACGGAGATAATCCAAATAGATTACAACATTATTATCAGTTTCAAGTTTTAATAAAACCATCTCCTAAAGAAATAAAAAAACTTTATTTAAACAGTTTAAATGTTATTGGCATCAGTCACAAAGATCATGATATTAGATTTGTCGAAGATGATTGGGAAAGTCCAACACTTGGAGCTGCAGGACTTGGATGGGAAGTTTGGTGTGATGGAATGGAAATAACTCAATTTACTTATTTTCAACAAATGGCAGGCATGGAATGTAAACCAGTTTCTGTTGAATTAACTTATGGTCTTGAAAGAATCTGTATGTTTACTCAACAAAAAAAAAATGTATTTGATCTTTTGTGGAATAATGAAGGAATTCAATATAGAGAAGTATTTCACCAAGCTGAAAGAGAATTTTCTGCTTATAATTTTGAACACGCAAATACTAAAAATTTATTTAAGATTTTTGATATGTTAGAATCGGAAGCTAAATCTCTGATAGAAAAAAAAATATCTTTGCCTGCCTATGATCAATGTTTAAAAGCAAGTCACGTTTTTAATATTTTAGACGCTAGAGGAGTAATTAGTGTTGCGCAGAGAGCAGAATATATTGGTAGAATAAGAGATATAACCAAAGCTGTTGCTGAAATATGGGTTGGTAGTCAAAAATAGCAATGGCAGAATTTTTTTTAGAACTTTTTAGTGAAGAAATACCCTCTATTCTACAAAAAAATGCAAGATTATTTTTTTTGGAAAATTTTCAAAAATTGTTTGAAGAAAAAAATTTAAAATTTAAAAAATCTGCCACTTATTCGACTCCCAATAGATTAATAGTTTTATTTGAAGATCTAGATAAGGAAATTAAAGAGACATCTGAAGAAATCAGAGGCCCAAATATTAATGCACCAGAAAAGGCTTTAGAAGGTTTTTTAAGATCAAACAAAATAGCTGAAAATGAAATTTATAAAAAAAAAATTGAAAAAGGAGAATTTTATTTTTTTAAAAAACCAGAAAAAATTACCACAACTAAAGATCTATTAGAAAAGAACATTCCTTTAATGCTCGGCAAAATTCCTTGGAAAAAATCAATGAAATGGGGAGATTTTGATATGGAATGGGGAAGACCTTTAAAATCAATTTTATGCGTTTTTGATAATAAAAGCTTACCATTTAAATTTTATCATCTAGAAAGCTCAAACGTTACTTTTCTTGACAAAGAATTTGAAGAAAAAAAGAGAGTATTTAAAAACTTTAAAAGTTATCAGAGTTATTTTAAAAAAATGGACATTATTATTGATCAAAATTCTAGAAAGAAATTAATTGAAAATGCACTTGGTAAAATTTCTAAAAGAAAAAATCTTAAGCTGGATATTAATGCTAAACTTTTAAATGAGGTGGTCGATTTAGTAGAGAAGCCAAATATTTTAAGTTGTAAATTTGATCAAAAATTCTTGGAAATACCTAAAGAAATTCTTATTATTACAATGCAACATCACCAAAAGTACTTTCATACCTTTGACCAAAAAGAAAATATTACTAATGAATTCTTTGTTGTGGCAAACAGCAAAGATACCAAGGGTTTTATAAAATTAGGAAATGAAAGAGTCGTTGATGCAAGACTAAATGATGCTAAATTTTTTTGGGAAAAGAATAAATCTCAAAATTTAATCAAACAAATATCAAAATTAAAATCAATCAATTATTTTGAAGGATTAGGTTCATATTATGACAAAGTCCAAAGAATGAGAAAACTTGGTGCTATGATTTCAGACGAAATGCTTATAAGCAAAGACAAAGTAGAACTTTCAGCGTCCATATGCAAAATAGATTTAATTTCAGACATGGTGAATGAGTTTCCTGAGCTTCAAGGAATAATGGGTGGATATTTTTCAAGCTTTCAAGGATTTGATAAAGATATTTCTTTATCTATAAGTGAACATTATTTACCTTCAGGACTAGATAGCAGAGTTCCAAGAAAGCCCTTTAGTGTTACTTTAGCTTTAACTGATAAAATAGATACTCTTGTAGGTTTTTTTGGAATTAACCAAAAACCTACTAGTTCAAAAGATCCATATGCTTTGAGAAGATTAGCCTTAGGAATTATTAGACTATTATTAGAAAATAAAAAAGAATTTAAAATAAGTGATTTAATAAATTATTCAATCTCACTTTACAAAGATCAAGGATTCGAATTTCAAAACGACAATGTCAAAAAAGAATTATCTTTATTTTTGATTGATAGGTTAAAATTTTATATGAAAGAAAAAGATATTCGTTATGATATTATTGAGGCAAGTATAAATTCATTTTCAATAGACCATACATCAAAAATGTACAACAAAGCACTAGTTTTAAATAAAGTTATTATTGAAGGTGTTGGAAAAGATATAATTGTGAGCTACAAAAGAGCTTCAAATATTTTAGAGAACGAACTTAAAAATAAAGAATTAGATCTTTCAAATACAGCTGACCCAGGAATTTTTAAAAATGAATATGAAAAAAATTTGTATAAAAAAATACATGAATTAAGAAAATATTTTACTAGCATTAATAAAGATGAAGACTACCAAGTAACGCTTGGAAATTTAGCTGATGCTAAAGTAACTATAGCTGAATTTTTTGACAATGTAATTGTTAATGATGATGATCAAAGTATAAAGAAAAATCGATTGGAACTTTTACAAATGTTATGTAAAACGTTCGATAATTATATAAATTTTTCGAATATTGAAAGCACTTAGTGAATAAATTAATTTTAAATTTTAAATCTAAGGAATCAAAAAAGATAAAAAATCCCAAAAGCTTTTTAGGAGGAAAGGGAGCAAATCTTTCTCAAATGGGAAGAATGGGTTTGCCTATTCCATCTGGTTTTACAATTTCAACAAGAGTATGTGAGTTATTTTATAAAAATAAAAAAAAACTTAATTCAAAAATAGTTAAAAACATTCGAAAAGAACTCAAAAAAATAGAAAAAGAATCAGGAAAGAAATTTGGTGATTTAAAAAATCCTTTGTTGGTATCAGTGAGATCTGGAGCCAGAATATCTATGCCTGGCATGATGGACACAATTTTAAATCTTGGTTTAAATGACAAAACAGTTTTAGCATTAGGAAAAAAAACTTCTAACGTTAGATTTGCAAAAGATAGCTATAGAAGATTTATCCAAATGTATTCAAATGTTGTTATGGGAGTTGAAAGTTACAATTTTGAAGAATTGATTGAGAATTATAAGCTTACAAAAGGCGTTCTTCTTGATACAGAATTAGATGCTGATGACTGGGACGGTTTAATTAAAGATTTTAAGCATGTAGTAAAAGAAAAAACAAAAAAAGAATTTCCACAAGACGTCTACCAACAATTAACCGGAGCTATTTCTGCTGTATTTTTATCTTGGGAAAGCAATAGAGCTAAAGTTTATAGAAAACTTAACCATATCCCCTCAGATTGGGGAACAGCGGTTAATGTTCAGTCAATGGTTTTTGGTAACATGGGCAATGATTGTGCAACTGGCGTTGTATTCACACGAAATCCATCTGATGGAATAAATGAAATTTATGGTGAGTATCTAATTAATGCTCAAGGAGAGGACGTGGTGGCCGGCACAAGAACACCTCAATATATAACTAAAAAAGCTAAAAAAGACTCGAACTCAAAAGAAAGTTCTATGGAAGAATCTATGCCCAAAATTTTTAAAGAATTAAAAAAAATTCTTAAAATATTAGAAAAAAATTACAAGGATATGCAGGATGTTGAGTTTACAGTTGAAAATCAAAAGCTTTGGATTTTACAAACTAGATCAGGAAAAAGAACAGCGAAATCTGCAGTTAAAATTGCAGTTGATATGGTTAAAGAAAAAATAATTTCAAAAAAACAAGCAATTTTAAGAATAGACCCTAATACTTTAGAAACTCTTTTGCATCCAAGTTTAGATGAAAAAAGTGAATTAAATGTAATAGCCAAAGGTTTGCCTGCATCTCCAGGAGCAGCAAGTGGAAAAGTAGTTTTTTCATCGGATGAAGCTGAAAGACTTAATGGTGTTATGCAAAATACAATTTTAGTAAGAATAGAAACTTCTCCTGATGATATACATGGAATGCATGCAGCAAAAGGAATCCTTACTGCAAGAGGGGGAATGACTAGCCATGCAGCGGTAGTAGCCAGAGGAATGGGAAGACCTTGTGTATCAGGCTCCAGCGAAATTGAGATTGATTATAAGAATAAATTATTCAAAACAAAAAATCATGAAGTTAAAGAAGGCGATCTAATTACTATTGATGGATCAACCGGCAGAATAATTTTAGGAAAAGTTAAAACAATAAAACCGGAGATTTCTAGTGATTTTTCTAAAATTTTGAATTGGGCAGATAGTTCAAGAAAATTAAAAATTAGAACAAATTCTGAAACTCCAATTGATAGTAAAATTGCTAGAGAATTTGGGGCCGAAGGTATTGGGTTGTGTAGGACAGAACATATGTTTTTTGAAGAAGAGAGAATTCTTTCAGTTAGACAGATGATATTATCAAAATCAAAAGAAGATAGGGACAAAGCTTTGGCCAAGTTATTACCTCATCAAAAAAATGACTTTGTTGAAATATTTAAAATAATGAATGGATTGCCAGTTACAGTAAGATTATTGGATCCGCCTTTGCACGAGTTCTTGCCAAAAAACGAAAGTGAAATAAACGATGTAGCTAAATCACTTAATTTATCAATTGATGAAGTTGAAGTAAGAACTGGTGAACTCTATGAACATAATCCAATGCTTGGCCATAGAGGATGTAGATTGGGGATTTCTTTTCCTGAAATTTATGAAATGCAATGTAGGGCTATATTTGAAGCATTAATAGAATGTAAAAATAAAAAATTAAAACCTATTATGCCAGAAATAATGATTCCATTAGTTTCAACAGAAGCCGAAATAAAGATTATGAAAGATTTGGTAATCAGAGTAGCAAGACAAGTTCAGGATGAAAATAAAACCAAGATAAACTTTTTGGTAGGCACAATGATAGAACTTCCAAGAGCTGCTTTAAAAGCCAAAGATATCGCTAAACACGCAGAATTTTTTAGTTTTGGAACAAATGATTTAACCCAAACAACATTTGGAATTAGCAGAGATGATAGTGGAAAATTTTTGAACGACTACATTGAAAATAAGATTTTTGATATAGATCCATTCATATCAATCGACGAAGGAGTTGGAGACCTAATTGAAATTGCAACTTTAAGAGGCAAGAAACAAAACAAAAAAATTAAATTGGGAATATGTGGTGAGCACGGAGGAGATCCAAAAAGTATTCATTTTTGTTCTAAAACAGGTTTGGATTATGTTTCTTGTTCACCTTACAGAGTACCCGTTGCAAGATTGTCAGCTGCTCAAGCAGAATTAAAAAAATAACTAAATTTCCAATTTTAAATCTAAAGAGTTAAAGGAATGCGTTAGGGATCCAATGGAAACTCTTTCAACACCAGTGTTAGCAATTTTTCTTACATTCTTTAATGTAATGCCTCCAGAGGCTTCTGTTTCATAAAGTTTTTTTGATAGTTTTACACTTTTTTTTAGAATTTTAGGTCTCATATTGTCGAATAAAACTCGATCAAATTTTAAGCCAATTATTTTTTTTAACTGGCTAAGATTATCTATTTCTACTGTAATTTTTTTGCCTTTTTTTTTCTTGATTGCTAATTGGATTAATTTTTTAGTATCTGTACTTGCAACATGATTGTCCTTTATTAAATATTCATCACTTAAATTAAATCGATGATTAGTTCCACCTCCCAATTTTACAGCATATTTTTGAACTACTCTTAAATTTGGTATTGTTTTTCTTGTACAGCAAATCTTGCACTTTTTTCCTACTTTTTTTACAAACTGATTTGTTATGGTAGCGATCCCAGATATGTGAGATAAGAAATTTAACGCAACTCTTTCTCCTGTTAATATATGTTTTATATTGCCTTCTATTATAGCAATTAGATCACCTTTTTTAATTTTAGATCCTTCTTTTTTTTTTAAATTAATTTTTATTTTTTTGTCTATTAATTTGAATGTTTGTTTAGCAAATTCTAATCCGCCTATTATCCCAGTTTGATTGGAAATTAATTTTACCTTCTTTTTAATATTATTTTTTAAAAGATTTGAGGAAATATCACCTGATGGATAAAGATCTTCGTTTAAAGCTAGTTGGCAAACACTTTTTATAAAATTTTTACTTAGAATTATTTTTGACACAGATCTTATCTGCCTATTTCTGCCATTCTTTCTACTGATTTTTTAGCTTTTTCAATAGTTTCATTACTCATTAGAATTTCGTTTGTTTCATTTCGCAGGCAATCTAAAATTTTTGGCAGTGTAATTTTTTTCATATGAGGGCATAAATTGCATGGTCTTATGAATTTAACATTTGGGTTATCCACTTGAACATTGTCACTCATCGAACATTCTGTAACCATCATAACTTTTTCTGGCTGGTTATATTTTACATACTTTATCATTCCACTAGTTGATCCAGTAAAATCACTTGCTTTTATAACATCGGGTGGACATTCAGGGTGAGCTATCACTTTAATTCCAGGGTTGTTTTTTCTAATTTCATTTATTTCAAAATCATTAAATTGTTCATGTACTTCACATGTTCCTTTCCAAGAAATTATTTCGACATCTGTTTGTGATGCTACGTATTTTGCCAAATAATCGTCAGGTAAAAAAATTACTTTTTTAACATCAAGTGAATTTACTATTTTAACTGCATTTGCTGAAGTACAGCATATATCAGTTTCAGATTTTACATCTGCTGAAGTGTTAACATAAGATACTACAGGTACACCTGGATATTTCTTTTTTAAATTTCTTACATCTTCACCTGTAATAGATGATGACAACGAACAGCCTGCACTCATATCTGGAAGCAAAACTTTTTTATTTGGGCTCATAAGTTTTGCAGTTTCTGCCATAAAGTGTACACCGCACATAACAATAATATTTGCTTTTGTTTTTGACGCTTCAACAGCTAGAGCAAGTGAGTCAGCTGAAAAATCTGATATGCCATGGTATATTTCTGGAGTTTGATAGTTATGAGCAAGTATAACTGCGTTCTTTTCTTTTTTTAATCTATTGATTTCATAAATATAAGGAGCATGACTTGGCCATTCAATTTCAGGAACAGCTTTTGAAATTTTTTGATAAATTGGTTCTGTTGCTTTTCTTATTTCAGCAGTAAATTCCATATTATAAATCTATCAACTTGAAACATAAATGTCATTCAATTATTCTGACGCATCGTATAAGCGGCCATGCTGAAATTGGTAGACAGGCACGGTTGAGGATCGTGTGGGCCTAGCCTATGAGAGTTCGAGTCTCTCTGGCCGCACCAAAATTAATTATATTTTTTTTAACACAAAAAACCAAACTGGAGCATTTGATTTATTCTTTTTTATTGATTTAATTATAGATATGGAAATTTTATGACCAAACCAATCAGATAGCAAATATGGAAAAAAATTTGCTTCTACTCCAAAAGGATCCATTTTGCTTGAAGCTAAAACACCATGTTGCTCGGAATGTTCTATAACGATATATCCATTTTTTTTTACCTGATCTAACCACACCTCTAAAGCTTTTCTAGGGTCATAGCTTTGATCTAAAGAGTTTGTATAAACAAAGTCAAAAAAATCGATCCACTCTTTTTTTTCTTCATGAAAATCCCAAACAAAAGTATTTTCAAATTTTGTTGCATTTTCAGAAATATCTGTACCCATAACTTCTGAGTTATTTATATTTTGTTTTATAATTTTTTGCTCAAAACCATTTCTAGATCCATGACAAATACCTTTAATATTATCTTTTAAAACATTTTTTTTTATAAAGTTACAAATTTTTATTAAATTTTCCTCATCGGCCCAAACATGGTGAATTTTTTTTTTGTTGTAAAAAGTTTGGGTATTTTTGTAATCATCATAATTGTCATATTTATGTATTTTAAATAATTCGTGTGAATTGTTAATTTTTGAAATTCTGTAGCCTAATTTAAAAAAAATGTTATTAATGAAATTCTTTACTTTAATTATCATATTTTATCCATTCAGGTTTTTTAATTTTAATAATTGCATTTTTGCATTGAAATTTTTTTTCTAAATCAAAAAATTCACTTCGATGTTTGATTAAACCAAAGGGATATTCGTTATCAATCAAGATTTTTCCAATCTCGTTATTATTAGTTAATATGGCTTCTCCTACTTTAATTTTACCATTTATTACCTCAATAGGTAGCAGTCTTTTATTTAATTTATTTTTTAATTTAATTCTTGCAGTATTTTCTTGCCCAACGTAACACCCTTTTTTAAAATCAATACCGTTTAGTTCATCGAAGTTGCATTCAATGCCAAACAGTTGATTTTGTAATTGATCTGTATGAAGCGGTGGTATTCCTAATTTAAAACTAAAGTTATAATAATCTTTACTTTCTGAGGTTTTCAATTCTAATTTCTTAATTGATAGATAAAGTTTTTCTAAATTAATTATTAATCTTCCCCCCAATTCTTTGTTTCTTGGATCTAAAACAATTGGATCTTCTCTATATTTTATAGTAAAGCCATTTTCTTCTTTTGAATCTTCTAAAGATAAAAATTTTTCCTTACTAATTGCAGCAACTACAAACTCATTACTTAAGTTTAAAATTTCTACTTTGGATCTTAATTTATAAATCTGTAATTGTTTATAAAGTTGGTCTATTTGTTTTTTTTCACAATCAATGAAATAACCCTTTTTATGTTTTACAATAATAAAATCAAAAAGATATTTGCCTTGAGGTGTGAGCAAAGAAGCAAAGCAACTCATATTATCTGTTACTTTATTAATGTCGTTAGTAATTATATTTTGTAAATATTCTAGAACATCTTCTCCTTGAGCATAAAGCATTCCTCTATCTTCTAGTGTATAAATATTATTTCTATTCATAATTGATTGTTCTTACTTTATAATATAATTACTTTTCTTAAAAATGTTAGACCTTATAATTAAAAACGGTGATTGCTTTATCAATGGAAAACTCAAAAAAAAAGATATTGGAATAGTAGATGGAAAAATTGCCCAAATAGAAGATTCTATTGAAGAATCATCAAAAGATGTTTTGGATACAAATGAGCTAATTGTTTTACCGGGGTGTATCGATACCCAAGTTCATTTCAGAGAGCCAGGTTCTACAGATACAGAAGATTTAAATAGTGGAAGTAAAGCTGCAGTAGCAGGAGGAATAACAGGTGTATTTGAAATGCCAAATACTAATCCACCAACTGCAAATGAAGAAGAGTTTCAAAAAAAATTAAATTTAGCAAAAGATAGAATGTTTTGTAATTATGCTTTCTATTTTGGCGCAACTCCCTCTAATCAATCAGAGTTATCAAAACTTAAAAATTTAGATGGATGTTGTGGAGTAAAATTATTTGCAGGATCATCAACTGGTAATTTACTTGTACACAAAGAAGAAGATATAGAAAAAGTTTTTGAGCATACTTCTAAAGTAGTTGCAGTACATTCTGAAGATGAGGATATTCTTAATCAGAGAAAAAAATTAAGAGAAAACGGAAATGTTCTTACCCATCCAGTTTGGCGAAATGAAGAATCTGCAATGTCTTCAACAAGAAGAATAGTTAAAATTGCAAAACGTCTAAATAAAAAAGCACATATTCTTCATGTTACAACTAAAGAAGAAGTAGATTTTTTATCCCAGCATAAAGGAAATATTACTTTTGAAATTACTCCGCAACATTTAACAATGTATTCACCAGACTGTTACCAAAAACTTGGTACTTATGCACAAATGAATCCACCTATCAGAGAAAAATCTCATTATGATCGATTATGGTACGCTGTGAGAAATAATTATAATGACACCATTGGATCAGATCACGCTCCACACTTGAAAGCAAATAAAGATAAAGAATACCCAAACTCCCCGTCAGGAATGCCAGGCGTTCAAACTTTACTCCCAGTTATGCTTGATCATATTAATGATGGAAAACTAAAACTGGACCAATTAGTAAAATTTTTATGTGAAAACCCAGTTAAAATTTTTGGAATTAAAAATAAAGGATATATTAGAAAAGATTTTGATGCTGATTTTACAATAATAGATTTAAAAAAAGTTATAGAAATTAAAAATGAAAATATTCAAAGCAAGTGTAGCTGGTCTCCTTTTAATGGATATAAATTTAAAGGCACACCTGTTGCAACGATTGTTAATGGTGAAATTAAAATGAAACATGGCAAGCTATTCGGACAACCGTCTGGTAAACCAATGCTATTTTAGAATATTATTTTTTCTAAGATCTTCTTCTATTTCTTTTAATATCGCAGGATCGTCAATTGTAGCGGGCATTTTGTATTCTTCTTTATCTGCAATTTTTCTAATAGTTCCTCTCAATATTTTTCCTGATCTTGTTTTTGGTAATCTTTTAATAACAATTGCAACTTTAAAAGCAGCAACGGGTCCAATTTTATCTCGAACCATTTGAACACATTCTTTAGATATTGTTTCATTGTCTTTTTTAACGCCAGCTTTTAGAACAATCAATCCTATCGGCAATTGACCTTTTAATTTATCTGCAATGCCCAATACTGCGCATTCCGCAACGGATTGATGTTCTGATAAAACTTCTTCTATTGCCCCGGTTGACAATCTATGACCTGCAACATTTATAATGTCATCTGTTCTAGACATAATCCAAATATATCCATCATCATCAATATGACCCGCATCATAAGTTTGATAGTAACCTTCATAATTAGTCATGTAAGTTTTTTTATATCTTTCATCAGCATTCCATAAAGTAGGGAAGGTGCCTGGAGGTAAAGGAAGTTTTACTACAATATCTCCCATTTCGTTCGGTTTAGCAATTGAGCTATCACTTTTTAAAACTTTCACATCATAACCTGGAACCGCTCTGCAAGCTGAACCATACTTTGTTTTTTGCATTTCTATTCCTGTGCAGTTTGAGCTTATTGCCCAACTAGTTTCTGTCTGCCACCAATGATCTATAACTGGAACTTTTAAAAGTGTTTCTGCCCATTTAATAGTATCAGGATCTGCTCTTTCTCCTGCAAGAAACAAAGACTCAAATGAACTTAAATCATATTTTGAGAAAAATTTTCCTTCAGGGTCTTCTTTTTTAATTGCTCTAAAGGCAGTTGGAGCAGTAAATAGTGATTTAACTTTGTATTCTGAAATTATTTTCCAGAAAGCTCCTGCATCAGGAGTGCCTACAGGTTTACCCTCAAACAAGACTGTAGTGCATCCTTTAAACAATGGAGCATAAACTATATACGAATGACCTACTATCCAACCAATGTCGCTAGCTGACCACCAAATATCATCCATATTAATGTTATAAATATTTTTCATAGTCCACTTAAGGGCAACTATGTGGCCACCTATATCTCTTACGATTCCTTTGGGTATTCCTGTGGTACCCGAAGTGTATAAAATGTAGGCAAAATCATTTGCATTCATTTCAACGCAGTCCATATCTTTAGCATTAGCCAAAGACTCGTCCCAACTAATTTCTTTTGGGGCATTTAGTTTCACTTCATGACCTGACCTTTGGTAAAGAATAATTTTTTCGGGCTTGTGAGAAGCAAGTTTTAAAGCTTCATCCACTAAAGGTTTATACTCAACGGTTCTTCCCGGTTCAAAACCACACGAAGCTGTCACTAATAGTTTTGCTTTACTATCATCTATACGACTTGCTAACTCGTTAGAAGCAAACCCACCAAAAACTACTGAGTGAATAGCTCCAATTCTTCCACAAGCAAGCATAGCAATCACAGCCTCAGGTATCATTGGCATGTAAATTATAACTCTGTCCCCTTTAGTTATGCCTTGGTTTTTTAAAGCACCTGCAAACTTTGAAACTTTTTCCTTCAGTTTACTGTAAGTGAATTTTTTTTTATTCCCAGTGATGGGACTATCATATATTAGTGCGGTTTTATCTCCTCTTCCTTGATCAATATGTATATCTAGAGCATTGTAACAGGTATTTGTAGTACCATCACAAAACCATTTGTAAAATGGTGGTTTATCTTTGTTTAATATCTGAGTTGGTTTCTTAAACCAAAATACATCCCCAGATACTTTTTGCCAAAACTCTTCAGGATTAGTTATGGAAGTTTTATAAATTTCTTTAAAAGTTGATGACATTCCTTACCGATTCTTTTATAATTTTTGTTAGTTTATAAAGTAAAAATTGTATTTAATTTTAAAAAGTCAGCAAAATCAATACAAAATAGCGATAAAAAAGACTTCTATTAAGCATTTATATTTGATAATGAATCTCAACTTTGGCTTTAACTTTTAAGGTTGAAGTCGATGGTTCGAATATAAACTATTAGAAACTAACTAATGAGGGAGTTTTAGTATGAAAACATTTAAAACATTAGCAATTGCTTTATTTGCTCTTGTCGGAGCGACTACAGCAGCTAATGCGGCAACTACTTTTTTAGCTACGGATGATTTTGTAGGTATTTCATTCTGGTTAATATCAATGGGTATGTTAGCAGCTACAGCTTTTTTCTTTATGGAACAAGGCAATGTAAGCGTTCAATGGAGAAAATCAGTAAACGTAGCTGGATTAGTAACTGGTATTGCATTTATCCATTATATGTACATGAGAGCAGTTTGGGTTGAAACAGGTGATACACCAACTGTTTACAGATACATTGACTGGTTAATTACTGTACCTTTACAACTTATAGAATTTTATTTAATTCTTTCAGCAGTCAGAAAAGTTGACAGCGGCATATTCTGGAGAATCTTAATGGGTTCTTTAGTAATGCTTATAGGAGGATATCTTGGAGAAGCTGGAATGATTCCTGCTATGCTTGGTTTCTTTATCGGTATGGCTGGATGGATTTACATTCTTTATGAAATTTTTTCAGGAGAAGCAGGCAAAGCTGTTTCTAAATCTGGAAATAAAGCGCTTGTTACTGCATTTGGCGCTTTAAGAATGATCGTTACTGTTGGTTGGGCAATTTATCCACTAGGTTACATTTTTGGTTACCTAACAGGTGGAATTGACGCTAACTCACTTAACGTGATTTATAACTTAGCAGACTTTGTTAATAAGATCGCTTTCGGTGTTATTATTTGGTCTTGCGCTGTTGCAAACTCTAATAAAGGAAGATAATAATACTTCAGAGTTTAAGAGATTAAAAATAGGGCAGGTATTAAGTTACTTGCCCTATTTTTTTTTTGCCTATATAAAAATCTTAATGACTAAAATTGTCTATATCGAACATAATGGCAAATCACACAGTATAGATGTGCAAAATGGATTAACAGTAATGGAGGGAGCTGTACAAAATAATGTGCCTGGTATTGATGCAGATTGTGGAGGCTCTATGGCCTGTGCTACTTGCCATGTTTATGTCAAAGAAGAATGGTTTAATAAACTTCCAAAAAAAGAAGACGGAGAAGAAGATATGTTGGATATGGCATTTGAACCAAAAAAATTTAGCAGACTTAGTTGTCAATTAACAGTTACTGATGAGTTAGATGGGTTAACTGTGCAACTTCCTTCTGAACAAGCTTAATGATAAAAACTGATGCATTAATTATTGGAGCAGGTCCCACAGGATTGTTTACAGCTCATCAATTAAAATTAATTGGTTTGGATTGTGAGGTAGTCGATAATCTTGATAAAATCGGCGGCCAGTGTATTGAACTTTATCCTGACAAACCAATTTATGATATTCCGGCAATTCCAGAATGTACTGGTGAAGAACTAACAAATGGTTTAACTGATCAATTAAAACCGTTTAATATTAAATTTCACTTAAATGAAAGAGTTGAAGAAGTAAAAAATAATAACGGTAAGTGGGAAATTAAAACTAACAAAGGAACATCGTTTAATACCCCAAACATAATTATAGCTGGAGGAGTAGGATCGTTTGAACCAAGAAAGTTTGCTCCAAAAGACTGTGAAAAATTTGAAGATAAATCGATTTTTTATTCAATAAAAGATAAAACAATTTTTAAAGATAAAACCGTTTCAATTTTTGGAGGCGGAGATAGTGCGTTGGATTGGGCAATTGAATTATCAGAAAATTCTAAAATAAACTTAATTCATAGAAGAGATGAATTTAGAGGTGCACAATCAACTGTAGATAAAATGAATGACCTGAGAAAAGAAGGCAAGATAAAGCTATATACAAAGTATCAATTAAAAGGTGTTAAAGATTCAGAAAGTCTTGAAAGCATTGATATAGAACATGACAATAAAGAAGTAAAAAATCTTAAAACTGATTTTGTTTTAGGTTTTTTTGGCTTGATAATGAAACTTGGTCCAATAGCTAATTGGGGACTTAATTTAAATAAAAAAAAAATAAATGTTGATACAGAAAAATTTGAAACCAATCAAAAAGGTATATACGCAGTGGGTGATATTTGTAATTATCCTGGAAAATTAAAATTAATTTTATCAGGATTTCATGAAGGAGCATTAGCTGCTAGAGCATGTTTTAAATTGGCAAGACCAAATGAAAAATATAGATTTGAATTCACCACAACTTCTACAAACTTATTAAAAAGACTTGGTAAGAAAGAGTGATTGAACTTTTAACCGCAGATACTCCAAATGGTAAAAAGATTTCAATTATGCTTGAAGAAATTGGCTTTGAATATAAAGTTAAAAAAATAAATATTAATCCTGGGGGAGAATTTTCAAAAGGTGAACAATTTAATACTGAATTTAGAAAAATTAGTCCTTTTAGTAAAATTCCAGTAATTATTGATCATGAAAATAATAAAGAAACTATTTTTGAATCTGGAGCTATCCTTATATATCTAGGAGAAAAAAGTAATAAATTTTATGAACAAAAAGACAGAACAAAAATTAACCAATGGTTAATGGCTCAAATGGCTTATGTTGGTCCAATGTTAGGACAACATCATCAATTTCATCGTTACAATTCTGGAAAGGATAAATGGGGTGAGGAAAGATATTTTAAAATAACCAAAACTATATATGGTGATTTAGATGAAAGATTAGCCCAATCAAAAAATCTAGCCGGAGAAAACTACTCAATTGCGGACATTGCAACTTTTCCTTGGATTGCAAGACATGATTGGCATGACATTGGTCTTAAAAACTACAAAAATTTAACTAGATGGTATGTAGAAATAGCCAACCGAAGTGCTGTGGTGAAAGGATATGATTTAATGAATAACGGAGCAGATATTCCCAAACCTTAACCATCTGCGTAAACTTTTTCGTCCTTCTCGTGTTTTTCTTGAGCTGCAATACAAAGTGTGGCTACTGGTCTTGCTATTAATCTTTTAATGCCGATTGGCTCCCCTGTTTCTTCGCAAAAGCCATATGTGCCATCTTTAATTTTTTTTAGCGCTGAATCAATTTTAGTTATTAGTTTAATTTGTCTGTTAATTGCTTTCATTTCAACATTTTTATCAGTGTATGAACTTGCTTGATCGACGATGTCAGCCGAAATACTGTTGTCATCAAGCGACCCATTATACAAAGCTTCATTGTTTGTTTTAATAATATCCGACTTCCAATCAGTTAGTTTTTTCTTAAAATAAGCTTTGTGTTTTTCACACATATACTTTTCAGTTGGTTTTGGTACGTAAGTTTTAGAGATTTTAACCATACTATAATTTTGACGTGCCGGAGTATATTCAGCAATAAATAGGTGTCAATACAACATAATTCGTATAAATTTAGATAAATGAATATTTATAAAACAAATATAAATAAATTATTCTATATTTTTTTAATTATTCATTTATTTGTCTGGACATTGATTCCTTCTATAACAAATCAAAATTTACCTTTAGATACAATCGAAGCTTTAGCTTGGGGCAGCAATTTAGACTGGGGATTTAACAAACATCCTCCAGCAAGTGCTTTTTTTGTAGAAATTTTTTATCAGATTTTTGGAAGCAATGATTGGGCGTATTATTTTTTAAGCCAAATTTTTGTAATATTTTCTTTTTTTATTGTTTGGAAATTTTCTTATGAATTTTTAAGAAATAAAAATCTTTCCTTATTTTCAGTATTATTACTTGAGGCAATTTATTTTTATAATTTTACATCACCTGAATTTAACGTAAATATATGTCAACTACCTTTTTGGACATTAACAGTTTATTATTCTTGGAAACTTTATAGTAAAAAAAAAGTTGACATTAAAGACTGTGCATTATTAGGAGCTTTTGCAGCATTTGGGTTTTTATCTAAATATCTATTTATCTATTTGTTAATCTCGATTGATTTATTATTTTTTTATTTAATCTTTATAAAAAAAGACAAAAAATATGATTTTAATTATTCAATATCTTTAATAGTTTTTGTTGTTTTATTAATTCCTCATATTATTTGGTTAACAAATAATGATTATATTACGATTACTTATGGTCTTCATAGAACAGGTTTAAATGAGCCAAATTTTATTGATCACTTAAAATATCCACTTATATTTCTAGCTAAACAAATTGGAATATTAATTCCATTTTTTATATTAAGCTTATTTATAGTTTTTAAATTTAAATTTAATTTAAAATTTACTGATAAGAAATTACTTTTTTTATTAGCGATAAATATAGTGCCAATTATTTTAATGTTTCTAACTTCACTAGTTTTAGGAGCTAAAATAAGAACTATGTGGATGACTCCCTTTTACTTATTTTTTGGAACTTTGTTAATTTATATTTTTCAGAAACAAATAAACCTAAAAAAGGTTAAAAATTTTTATATTGCATTAATTTTTTTATTTTTAATTTCACCAATTATTTATGCTTATATTTCAATTAATCAAACAGACAAAAGAACAGACTATCCAGGAAAAGAAATAGCAGAGAAAGTTCAAAAAAAATGGAATTTAGAATTTAATGAACCTATTAATGTTGTTTTGGGCAATGAATGGTACGCTGGAAATTTGTCATATCATTTAAAATCTAGACCAGTTTGGGAAGGAGAACTGGATAAAAGCAAATTAGATAGTTATAACATATTTATTTGTATCGATAATATTTGTGTAGGAAACAAATGAAAAATTTTTTTAATAGCAAAATAAAAAAAATACTATTTATAGTTTTAATTGTTTTAGGTATTGAATTTTCTGGACACGGTATATTCGCTTCACTAATGAGATTTTTGAATTCACTAAATTAGGTTTATGAAAATAAAGATATTAATTCCTATCTATAATGACTGGCGATCAGTTTTTGAACTTCTAAAAAATATTGACCAAGAAATCAATGATGTTAGTGCCGAAGTATCTGTATTAATTGTTAATGATGGATCAAACGAAGAAAAAGAGGAAGCAAATTTTGAATTTAAAAATATTAAATCGGTCAAAATAATAAATATGGAAAAAAATAAAGGACATGCACGATGTAATGCTGCAGGTTTAAAATATATATTCGAAAAAGAAGATTTTGATTATGTTATTCCAATGGATGGAGATGGCGAAGATAGACCTGAAGAA
>CACIPW010000005.1 GCA_902588635.1 uncultured Pelagibacteraceae bacterium
GTTGATAACTTTTTCCTTATTAAAATTTACACCAAAAGGCTCGGAAATCTCTAAATTTTTAATTTTGAAAGTGCTGCCGCTTGATTTTGAAATTGAAATTATATTTATAAATAGAACGAAAGAAAAAAAAAATATATAAAGTTTAATCAAATTGTTTAATTTTTTTTTAAATTGCATATTTTATACTAATGAAAAAAGATAAATTTACATATCGAAAAAGTGGTGTAAACATAAACGCTGCTGATAATTTTGTTAAATTTATATCTAATATTTCAACAAAAAATAAGGGCAATAAAAAGTTTAAAAATATAGGCGGTTTTGGATCAATTTCGGACATACCTAAAAGTTACAAAAGACCAAAAATTGTTGCCAGCACTGATGGAGTTGGTACCAAAATTGAAATAGCTAACATTTTAAATAAATATAACACAATTGGCATTGATTTAGTTGCAATGTGTGTAAATGATTTAATTGTTCAGGGTGCCAGACCTTTAATATTTCTAGATTACATATCCATCAATAAAATTGACCTTAAAAAACTAAAATCCATAATAAAAGGTATTAAAAAAGGGTGTGAAATTTCAGGCTGCCAATTGGTAGGTGGTGAAACTGCTGAAATGCCAGGAACTTATGAAAAAGGAAAATTCGATATAGCTGGTTTCTCAGTTGGTATTGTTGATGAAAAAAAAATTCTGTACAAAAAAAATATTAAAAAAAATGATCTTATTCTTGCTGTTCCATCAAGTGGAATCCATTCTAATGGCTATTCCTTAGTTAGAAATATAATTGTTAAAAAAAAAATTGATCTAAAAAAAAATAAATTTTTAAAAAAAGAACTAATAAAACCAACTAAAATTTATGTCAAAGAAGTTTTAAATTTAGTTAAAAATAATCTAATAACTGGATGCGCAAACATTACCGGCGGTGGAATAAAAGACAATGTAAAAAGAATTGTACCAGATGGACTTACAGCAAATATAGATTTAAATAAAATTAAAACAAAAAAAATATTTAATTGGTTAAAAAAAAATAATGTAGATGATAGTGAGATGTTAAAAACTTTCAATTGTGGTGTCGGTTTTTGTCTGATCATCAAAGCCAAAAATATAACTAAAATTAAGAAATTTTTTAAAAAAAAATATGAACCATATTTGATAGGAAAAATAACTGCAGGTAAAAATAAGGTTAAATTAGATGAAAAAATTAACTGGTCCTAAAAAAATAAAAACTGCAGTTTTTATCTCAGGAAAAGGAAGCAATTTAAATAATTTAATTAAATTTTCAAAATTTAAAAACTATCCATATTCCGTTGATTTAATAATTTCCAATACAAATAAAGCAAAGGGTTTAAAATATTCTAAAAAATATGGAATTGAAAAAAAAATAATTAGCTATGACAAAAAAGTAAAAAGCGATAAAAAAATCTTATATTTTTTAAAACAAAAAAAAATAAAACTAATTTGCCTTGCGGGATTTATGAAAATTCTATCGAGTAATTTTGTAAAAAAATTTAAAGGCAATATAATTAATATACATCCTTCATTGCTCCCAAAGTATAAAGGACTAAATAGTCATATTAGAGCTATAAAAAATGGAGAAAAATTTTCCGGTTGTTCAGTTCATCACGTTACATCAAAACTGGACTCGGGAAAAATAATTTTACAAAAAAAAGTAAAAATATCCAAAAAAGATACCGCTTTTTCATTGGCAAAAAAAGTTCTTAAAATAGAACATTTAATTTATCCAGCTGCTATTAAAAAAATTTTAAATTAATCTTTAAAGAAAAAATTAATTTCTACTTTTGCGTTATCAACGCTATCTGATCCATGAACGGAATTTTTATCGATTGATATTCCAAATTTTTTTCTAATTGTTCCTTCTTTTGCTTCTTTTGGATTTGTTGCGCCCATAAGTTCTCTGTTTGCTAAAACCGCATTTTCTTTTTCAAGTATCATTACTACAATTGGTCCTGATGATAAATAGGTGCATAAATCACTGTAAAATGGCTTTGTTTCATGAACTTTGTAAAATTGTTCTGCCTCAGGTTTCGTTACTTGAATTTTTTTCTCTTTAACAATTTTAAAACCTTTGTTACTAAACATTTCTTTAATTTTTCTATCCAAATTTCTCTCAACAGCATCTGGTTTTACAATTGATAGAGTTTGTTCTGTACTACTCATAATTATCCTCCACAAATTGATTTAACAATCTAACACCATAACCTGTGGCTCCACTTGGATTTAAAGCGCCTCCATATTTTGAAAAAGCCATTCCAGCTATATCTAGGTGAGCCCATGATGTTTTGTTTAAAATAAATCTTTGTAAAAACTGTGCTGCTGTTGTTGAACCAGCGCCCCCTACATAATTTATATTTTGCATATCTGCATTTTTTGAGTCCATAAGTTTATCAAAGTTTTTGTGAAGAGGCATTCTCCATAATTTTTCATTAACTCTTTCACCAGCTTCAAGTAATTGTTTTGATAGTTTATCATCATTAGAAAAAAGCCCTGCATATTCTGAACCCAAAGAAACAATGATAGCACCAGTTAAAGTTGCTAAATCAACCATTAATTCAGGTTTAAATTTTTTTTCAGTAAAAGTTAAAGCGTCTGCTAAAACTAATCTACCTTCTGCGTCAGTATTTAATACTTCTATAGTTTTTCCACTATAAGATTTTACAATATCGCCGGGTCTTTGAGCATTTCCGCTTACCATATTCTCAACAAGACCTACAACACCAACTGCATTAATTTTTGCTTTTCTTAAAGCTAAAGTTTTCATTAAACCTACTACAGCAGCTGAGCCCGCCATATCATAAGTCATATCTTCCATAAATTTTGCAGGTTTTAGCGAGTAACCACCAGTATCAAAACAGACTCCTTTTCCAACAAATGCTAAAGGTTTTGATTTTGATTTATTTCCTTTCCATTCAACAGTTACAAGATAAGAACCTCTTATGCTTCCCTGCCCAACTCCTAATAAAGCATTACATCCTAATTTCTTTAATTTTTTTTGATCATAAACTGTAACTTTTAATCCATACTTTTTTAACTTAATCAATCTTTTTGCATATTCATCTGGATGTAAAATGTTCCCAGGTTCTGAAACTAGGTCTCTTGTAAAAAATGTTCCCTCTTCTAAAGCTTTAAATTTTAATTTATTTTTTAATGCTAAAGCACTTTGTTTTCCAATTAAACTGATTGTTGTAACATTTTTAATTTTTTTCGTTTTATATATATTAAATTCATAAGATTTTAATTTGAGTCCATGAACAAAACGACCAATAAAATCTTTTCCTGGTTTATTTTTTACGCTTTCCGAATGTATAGAAAGATTTTGAATTTTGTTTTTTTTAATAAAGCTATAAAATTGTGCCCCTAAATTTTCTACTCCTGAGCCTTTTATATTTTTTTTAATAGATATTATAATTACTGTAGATATATGATTTAGGTTAAATGAAATAATATTTTCTTTAGTGTTTTCTTTATTTTTTAAAATTTTTTCAATATATGAAGTCTCATTTTTTGAAAAATAAGCACTTAGATTTTTTACTTGAAATTTATCATCTCCAAATAAAGCAAATACTCCTGAACTACTCGATTTAGCCTTATTTATATAGATAACTTGAACACTCATTGATTTTTGAATATATACTTATAGTTGAAAAGGTTTATAGATTATAATGATGAATTTCAACGAAAAAATCGTCTTCAGAAAGTTTTTATCTGATAACACTTATTTTTTCTTGCTTTGTGCAATGAGTCTAAGCCTAATAGTGTGGATTATACAGGCGGTAAATTTCTTAGATTTTATATCAGAAGATGGTCATAGCTTTGATATATATTTCTATTTTACAGTATTAAATTTTCCTAAAATTTTTAAAAATATTTTACCATTTATTTTTTTTATATCATTATTTTACACTATATCAAAATATGAAGAAAATAATGAACTTAAAATTTTTTGGATAAATGGAATCAATAAAATTAAATTTACAAACGTATTAATCAAATACACTTTGTTATTTTTTATATTACAAATATTTTTATCTTCTTTGTTAAGTCCTGTCCTGCAAACCCAAGCAAGATCATATTTAAAAAGTTCAAATATGGACTTTTTTCCATCTTTATTACAAGAAAAAAAATTTATCGATACTGTCGATAGACTTACAATTTTCATTGAAAAAAAAAACTCAAGTGGAGAGTTTGAAAACATTTTTTTAAAAGACGAAATGGGAAGTAATAAATCACAAATTATTGTTGCAAAAAAAGGTTTTTTAAAAGAAATAAATAACACAAGAAAATTATTGTTATTGGAAGGAAAATTTTTTAATACAGATAAAAATAAAACAACTGTATTTAATTTTTCTCAAACTGAATTTGATTTGTCCAATTATGTTACCAAATCTATTACCCACCCTAAGGTACAAGAGTTAAGTACTATTTTTCTTCTTAATTGTAATTATTCTTTTTACATAGATAAAATTAAAATCAGATATTACAAATATAAAAATGTAAATATACTTTGCAATGAAGAATATGTTAAAGAGATAAATCAAGAGTTATTTGATAGATTGATTAAACCAATATATTTATTTTTAATTGCAATAATTTCATGTTTTTTACTTACCAAGTATAAAGAAAGTCATAAATATAGATTACACAAATCATATATTTTTTCTTTTGGAATAATGTTGATAATATTTTCAGAAATGTCTGTTAACTACGCAGGAAAAAGTTTAAGTGCTACAATTATATTTTACACCATGCCCTTAGTTTTGATTTTTCTTAGTTATTTAAATTTAAGAAGTAAATTAATTTATAAAAAAAAATAATATGCTAGCGATTTATCAAAGACATTTAATTAATTCATTTTTCAAATCTATAGGAATAGTTACAATAATTTTTTTTTCTATCACAGTAATCCTAAATATATTTGAAGAAGTTAGCTTTTTTAAAAACGTTGAAGATGTAAATTTTACATTACCAATTTTTCTAACTATTTTAAATTCACCTTCGGTAATTTTCGATGCATTTCCATTTGTATTTTTAATTTCAACTCTTTATTTTTTTTCTGAAATTATTGACAAAAATGAATTAAATATTTACAAAAATTATGGATTAACAAATTTTGATATAATTAAAATTATTACGGTAACTAGTTTTATAACTGGTATTTTTATTGTTTTAATCTTTTACAATATATCTGCAAATCTCAAATTTTTATATCTGGATATTAAAAATAATTTTGCAAAAGATGATAAATATTTAGCAGTAATTACTTCGAATGGTCTGTGGATTAAAGATGAAACGGAAAAAAACATTAACTTGATTAATGCTGAAAAAATTGAAGATAATTTCTTAAAAAATGTAATAATAACTGAATTTGATTTAAACTTTAAATTCAAAAGAATAATAAGTGCTGAAAAAGTTGATATTCAAAAAAAATCCTGGGTAATTAACAACCCTTTGGTAACAAATGAAAACGAAACTACACACAAAGAAAACAAAATTATTTTTAAAACAAATTTTAATAAAGAAAAAATATCGGGTTTATTTTCAAATTTATCTTCATTAAATATCTTGGATTTAGAAGATTTAAAAAAAGACTACAAAACCTTAGGATATTCAACAATATTACTTAGTGCACATCAACTAAAACTCTACTCTTATCCTGTTTATTTGGCAATAATGGTATGTCTGTCGTCAATCCTAATGTTCAACGTTAAACACAATAGATCAAAGATTTTCAATTTAATCTTTGGAATATTTATTTCAGTAATTATCTACTATGTAAATTTCTTTTTTAAGTTGCTTACTGAAAGCGAAAAAATTCCAATAAACGTTTCTGTATGGGCACCACAGATCGTTTTGTTATTAATCTCCTGTATTGGCTTGGTAAAAATAAATGAAAAATAATATTTTAACTTTTTTTATTTTTATATTTTTCGTATCTTTTTTTCTTAAAGGTGAAGCAATAAGCCAAGAATTGCAATTAAGTGCTACGGAAATTCAATCTTTAGAAAAGGGAAATAAAATAATAGCAAAAAATGGTGTTGAAATTAAAGATCCTAAAGGAATAATAATTAAAGCTGATCAAGCAGAATATGATAAAATTCAATCAGTAATAAAGGTAAAACACAATGTTAATATAACAGACATTGTAAATAATAATGAATTGTTTACCAATGAAGCTATTTATTTTGTAAATGAAAACAAAATTATTTCTAAAAATGAAACTGTTATAAAAACCGAAGGAAAATACACTGTAGATACTTCGGATATTACTTATGACAGAAACTTAAAAGAAATATTCTCTAAAAACAAAACTATAGTTCAAGATAAACATAATAATATACTAAGTTCAAATAATTTTGAAATGTCAATGAAAAACAAAATACTTGAAGCTAAAAATGTTAATCTAATTGATAATCAATTAAACAAATATAGTTTTGAAATAGCAAAACTAAATCTAGCAACTGATGAAATTGTTGGAAAAGATTTGTCAATAAAATTTAATAAGAAATACTTTGGAATAAATAATGAACCAAGACTTAAAGCTAATGCGGTTATTATCGATGAAAAAGAATCAAGTTTTAAAAAAGGTGTTTTTACGATTTGCAAAAAAAGAAAAGATAAGTGCCCACCGTGGGAGATTTCAGCACAAGAAATAAAACATGATAAAACTGAAAAATTAATTCATTATAAAAATGCTTGGTTAAAAGTTTACGACAAACCAGTTTTGTATTTTCCAAAATTTTTTCACCCAGATCCAACTGTTAAAAGGCAGTCTGGATTTTTAATGCCAGTTTTGGCTGCTTCTAGCAATGTTGGAAATTATCTTTCAATTCCATATTTTTATGTAATATCAGACAATAAAGACTTAACATTTACACCTAGATTTTACGATAAACAAAAGACAATTTACCAAACTGAATATAGACAAGCTAACAAAGATTCATACCATCAAATAGATTTCAGTGTTTTGAGTGAATCATTTCTCCTTGAAGCTAATAAAACAAAAGGAAGTCACTTTTTTACAAAATCAAGTTTTGATACTGATATAAGTTTTTTTAAAAATTCAAAAGTTGACTTAACAGTGCAACAAGTTACCCAGGATACTTATCTAAAAACACATAAATTAAAATCTCCTTTGATAACATCTACATCCGTACTGAACTCTAAAATCATGTTAGAGGGTTCTAATGAAAATTTAGATTTAAATATTTCTTCAGAAATTTTTGAGGACTTAGCCAAAGAAGATAGTGATAGATATGAGTATATTTTTCCAAGTTATACTTTAACCAAATACTTAGAAAATAATTTGGATGGTGATTTAACATTTACATCAAGCGGAAACAATAGGGTTTATGACACAAACGTTAATAAAAGATCTATGACAAATGATTTATATTTTAACTCTTTAAAAAATATTAGCAAAAATGGTTTTGTAAGTAATTATGAATTTTTATTAAAAAATCATAACTCTGACAGTAAAAACTCAAAAGATTCAAAGAATAAATTAGAACAAAATTTACAATCAATAATTAAATATCGGATCGAATATCCACTTAGAAAAGAAGGTGTTAAATTTGATAGAGTTTTAACTCCTATTTTATCAGCAAGATTTAGCCCTAATAAAACAAAGGATATTGGAACTGCTGACAGGACAATTGATTACAATAATATTTTTTCGATTAATAGAATTGGTGATGGGAGCACTGTTGAAAGTGGTCAGTCAATCACTTTAGGTAGCGAATTTAAAACATTTGATAAACTTGCTAATGAAATCTTTTCACTAAATTTGGCAACAATGTTTAGAGACGAAGAAAATCTAGATCTTCCAGAAAAAAGTACTCTAAGCAGAAAAACATCAAATATTGTTGGGGAAATGTTTTTTAAACCAAAAGAATTTATTGATTTAAAATATAATTTTTCTCTAGATAACGACATGCAAACTCTTAATTACAACTTTATAGATGCCACATTTAGTGTTAATAATTTTGTTACATCTTTTGAGTTTTTAGAAAAAAATAATATTATAGGTGAAGAAAGTTACCTTGCAAATAAAACAACTTTTAATTTTGATGAAAATAACTCTTTATCTTTAAACACAAGAAAAAATAAACAACTGGATGTTAATGAGTATTACAATTTAATATATGAATATAGAAATGATTGTTTAAAAGCAGCAATTGAGTATAAAAAAGATTATTACGAAGATAGAGATCTTAAACCTGACGAACAAATTTTCTTTTCACTTACAATTATGCCTTTTGGAGCTGCCAATTCTCCAAATTTAAAATAAGATGAATAAAATAAAAGCCAATTTAATTGTATTTAGTATATTTTTTTTATTTATTTTTAATAACACATTAAATGCTGAATCAAATTTTTACATTGTAACAAAAGTAGATAATGAAATAATAACAAATATAGACATTGTTCAAGAAGCGAATTATTTAGTTGCATTAAATAATGATTTAAGAAAAATTGATAAAAATTCCTTGTTTAATTTAGCAAAAAATTCTCTTATTAGAGAAAAAATTAAAAGAAATGAATTAAATAAATATAATCAGTATAAATTATTTACAAATAAAGATGATATTTTAGAAAAACTTATTGAAAATTTCTATAAAAATTTAAATCTTAAAGATATAAATGAATTTAAAAATTATTTAACAAAGTATAATTTAGATTTATCCAGCGTGGAAGATAAAATTAAAACAGAAATTTTGTGGAATCGGCATATCTATACTAAATATGCAAATCAAATTAATATAAACCAAGAAGAGTTAAAAAAAAAAGTCGAACAAAATAAATATGTAGATAACAAAGTTACAAAGTATTTATTGTCAGAAATATTGTTTTCTATAGAAAATAAAGAAGATTTTGAAATGAAAAATATTGAAATCAGAAAAAAGATTAAAGAAAACGGATTTAAAACGGCAGCAAATATTTATAGTATATCTGATACAGCAAAATTTGGTGGGAGAATTGGATTTGTGGATGAAAGGCAACTTTCAAAAAATATTCTATATCAAATAAAATCCATTAAACTTGGAGAAATAACCAATACAATTAATGTTCCAAGTGGACATTTAATTTTAAAGTTAGATGAGGTTGTTATTGAAGAATTTAAAAAAGATTTAAAAAAAGAGTTAGATAATTTAATTAGATTTGAAACTGACAGACAATTAAATCAATATTCAATTATCTATTTTAATAAAATAAAATTAAACTCAAAAATAAGTGATGAATAAAAATATAGTTGTTGTTGCAGGTGAGCCTTATAGTGTTTTTTTAGAACTTTTATTTAAATCAATTAAATCAAAAAAAATTAAAAAACCTTTTATATTAATTTGTTCTAAAAAATTATTAATTGCCCAAATGAAAAAATTAAAATTTAATATCAAAATAAATATTATTGATAAACAAAAAATTGGAAAAATTAAACTACCAAGGAATGGTATAAATGTTTTGGATGTAAAATTTAATTTTAAAAAAACTTTTGATAAAATTAGTAATAATTCATCAAAATATATAGAAAATTGCTTTTCAGAAGGATTGAGCATTATCAAAACTGCTAATGCCAAAGTATTAATAAATGGTCCTGTGTCTAAAAAACATTTTCTTAAAAAAAAGTTCCTTGGTGTTACAGAGTATATAGCAAAAAAATCTGACAAAAAAGGTCAAGAAGTTATGCTAATATACAATAATAAACTATCTGTTAGCCCGATAACTACTCATTTGCCCCTACAAGATGTTAAAAAAAATATTACAACTAAAAAAATAGTTGGAAATATAATAACAATAAATTCATTTTATAAAAATAAACTTAAAAAAAAACCCAAATTTGCAATAACTGGATTAAACCCACATTGTGAAACAGTAAAAAATTTTTCTGAGGAGAAAAAAATAATATTGCCCGCTATTAAAAAATTGAGAAAAAAAAATATTAATATAAGTGGACCTTTTGCTGCAGACACCGTTTTTTTAAATAAAAATATTAATAAATTTGATGTTGTAATAGGAATGTATCACGACCAAGTTCTAACACCATTTAAAGCGCTATATGGATTTAAAGCTATCAATGTTACTTTAGGGCTTCCATTTTTAAGATTGACACCGGATCATGGTCCAAACAGTCCAATGCTAGGAAAAAATAAATCTAATCCTGCAAGTTTGATCGAAACTTTTAAATTTTTAAGTCGAATACGTGAAAATTAAAGCAAAAAAAAGTTTAGGTCAAAATTTTTTAATAGATAAAAATATAATAAAAAAAATAGTAGAAGTTGGAAATATACTTCCAGATAGCTCAGTTTTGGAAATTGGAGCTGGAACAGGTAACTTAACTGAATATATTTTAGAAAAAAAACCAAAAAAATTGTTTATAATTGAAAAAGATGAAAGGCTTGTAGAAAAACTTAAAGAAAGATTCGACAAAAAAATTGATATAATTAATAAAGATGTTCTTAAAGTTTCAGAAAATTTAATTTGTTCTGATAGATTAATTGTCTATGGAAACTTGCCATACAATATTTCAACTCAAATCCTATCTAAATGGATTACTAATGATCGTCAAAATAACTGGTATGAAAATTATATTTTAATGTTTCAAAAAGAAGTTGCCGATAGAATCTTAGCTAACACAAATTCTAAAAACTATGGAAGATTGTCTATTTTGTCTAATTGGAAACTTGATGTAAAAAAAATATTAAATATAAATTCTTCATGCTTTATACCTAAACCAAAAGTTGAGAGCACATTGTTAAAATTTACTCCAAAAAAAAACTATTTTAAATTAAAAAATTCGAAAAATCTTGAAACTATTACCAGAGTTTTTTTTAACCAGAGGAGAAAAAAAATTAAAAAACCACTAAACCAATTGTTTAAAAAATCAAACAAAATTGTTGAAAAATTAAAATTAAATCTAGACCTGCGACCTCAAAATCTTTCACCAGAAACTTACTATGAGCTAGCAAAAGAATATGAGAGTTTAAGAAATTAGTTTATTAACGTGATCTTCGATAGACTTTAAATTATAATTGTTTTTAGTTTTGTTTGTTTTAGATTCAATCAAATTACATATTTCTTTAAAACAATTTTCTAATTCGTCGTTAATTACCACATAATCATAATTTCTCCAGTGCAGTATGTCTTTATTAAATTCTTTCATTCTTTCTTCTACAATTACTTTATCCTTCATATCTCTGTTTGAAAGTCTATTGAATAAAACTTCTTTACTTGGAGGCAACAAAAAAAAAGTAATTAACTTATACTTTAAACCTTTGTTTTTTATCTGTTGAGCTCCTTGCCAATCAATATCAAATATGACATTTTGACCTTTATCAAGATTATCTTTAACTGGTTTTAGAGTGGTTCCATAAAAATTATTAAAAACTTTAGCATGTTCCAAAAACTCTCCTTTGCTGATTAAATCTTTAAAATCTTTTTCATTAGTAAAAAAATAATCTTTGCCATAAGTTTCGTTTTGTCTGGGTTTTCTTGTGGTGTGGGAAATGGATATTTGATAATTGTTCGTTTCGGCTAATAATTTTACAAGGGTCGTTTTGCCGGCACCAGATGGTGATGACAGAATTATCATTGTACCATCTTTTGTGGATGACATTTAATTAGATCTAATTATTTTTACTCTCAATAAATTTAATAGCATCATTAACAGTTAAAATTTTTTCAGCTTCACTATCTGAAATTTCTGAACCAAACTCTTCTTCGAAGGCCATTACTAATTCTACTGTGTCTAAACTATCGGCTCCTAAGTCATCTATGAAACTAGACTCCTCTGTTACTTTTGCTTCATCAATGCCAAGGTGGTCGGCAACAATCTTCTTAACTTTGCTTGAAATATCATCTGACATATTAATCCTTTTAGTTATATTTTCGTTAATAGATTATTAATCAACTTTGTCAAGCCATATACATGCCCCCATTAACATGTATTGTTTCGCCAGTAATATAAGCTGCAGCATCTGATGACAAAAAAGCAACAGTATTCGATACATCTTCTCCCGTTCCAAGCTTGCTCATTGGAATTCTAGATGTCAAAACTGCTTTAATACTTTCAACTATTCTATCTGTCATTTTTGATTGAATAAATCCAGGTGAAACACAATTTACTGTAATATTTTTTTTTGCATACTCAATTGCTAAACTTTTTGACATTGCAACCATTCCAGCTTTTGAAGCTGAATAATTTGCTTGTCCTAAGTTTCCAGTATGTCCAACTATAGAGGTTATGTTTACGATTCTTCCATATTTATTTTTTAACATTTTTTTAATTGCATGCTTACATAAATAGAAAGTTGAACTTAAATTTACATCAATTACTTTTTTCCACTCTTCATCTTTCATTCTTATTGACAAATTATCCATAGCTATACCAGCATTATTAACTAAAACATCTAATCCAACTAATTGTGAAGCTACATTTTCAATAAAATCTTCTATTTTAGAATGGTCTGAAATATCAAATTTTAATACATTAAGAGCTGGAAATTCTTTTTTTAAAACATCCAATCTTTCACTATTTGTGCCGGTTGCTAAAACTGTTCCATCTAAAGATAAAAATTTCTTTACAAGGGCATTCCCTATTCCGCCCGTGGCTCCTGTTATTAATATTTTTTTATCCTTAAAATTAATCATTTATTTTAATTATACTTATATCTTCTTCTTTATTTATTGCACTAATTTTTACATTTCTGTCTATTCTTTTAATTAAACCCGATAATACTTTTCCTGGACCTATTTCAATAAATTGATTTACGCCACTATTAATCATATATATAACGCTTTCTCTCCAGCGCACTCTACTTTCAATTTGTTTAACCAACAAATCCTTTAAAATAGATTTATCAACTATTTCATTTGCTGTTACATTTGAAATTAATGTGTTTTGAAAATTTTTAAATTCTAATTTTTCAATTTCTTTTTTCATTAACTCTGTAGCCTTGTTCATTAAATTGCAGTGGAAAGGAGCACTAACGGGGAGCTTAATGTTTTTAATATTTTTAGATGTAAGATCTAATGAAAGTTTATTAATATCATCTATACCACCACTAGCAACTAATTGTCCATTCGAGTTATCATTTGCAATAAAACATTGATATTTATCTTTATTATTACGAAAAATTTTTTCAATAGTTTCAGGATCAGAACCTAGCACGGCTAACATACCACCTTTTCCTTTTGGTACAGCGCTTTGCATTGCCTTACCTCTGGTTTTTAGAATTTTTAATGTACTAGCAAAATCTAAAGATCCGGCACAAGCTAAAGCTGTATATTCTCCAAGAGAATGACCAGCAAAAAATTTTGCTTTATTTAAATCAATTTTAAATTCTTGTTTTAAGATTTGAAAAATTGAATATCCAACCAAAAAAATTGCTGGTTGTGTATTTTCAGTTAAATCTAATTGTTCTTTTGGTCCCTCTAAAATTAATTTTGATATAGGAAAACCCAAAACATCATCAGCTTCTTTGTAAAGTTTTTTAAATAACTCAAATTTTGCATAAAACTCTGATGCCATTCCAACCATTTGAGAACCTTGACCTGGAAAAATAACGGAAAACATTTAAATATTTAAATTTTTATATATTTTTAAGTATTGTAATTAAACAATTATAATAGTATATCCTCACTTTTTATAAAAGATCTAATATGAATTTATACGAACATACAATCGTTGCAAGGCAAGATGTAAGTCCTACACAAATTAAACAAATTACAGAGAAATATTCTAAAATAGTTGAAAAAAATGATGGCAATATTGTTAAGACAGAAAACTGGGGACTTCTAAATTTATCATACATAATTAAAAAAAATAAAAAAGGAAATTACATTCACTTAAAATTTAAAGGAAATGGAAAAATTGTTAATGAATTAGAAAAAAATGAAAGAATAGACAAAAATCTACTTAAATATCTCACTGTTAAAGTAAAAAAATTCGACCTCGAAACAAATTACTTTGATTCAAAAGAAAAAAAAGAAGATACTGAAAGAAAAAACTAGAACCATGTTTAAAAAAAAAAGAAACGCTGGTAAAAAAAACAAACAAAGCAATTTTGCTAAACTAAGCATTTTTCAACCAAATAAATATAAATTTAAAAGATCTTGTCCTTTATCTATAAAAGGAGCTCCTGAAATAAACTACAAAAATATAAAGCTTTTAAAAAAATATATTTCTGAAAATGGAAAAATACTACCTTCAAGAATTACAAATATAAGTTTGAAAAAACAAAGAGAATTATCTCTATCAATTAAGAGAGCTAGAAACCTAGCATTAATTTAATGAAAATTATATTGCTCGAAAATTTAAGAAAAATTGGTTCTATAGGTGATATAATCGATGTCAAAAGAGGTTTTGCTAGAAACTATTTAATTGCAAATAAAAAAGCTCTTTATGCTTCAAAGGAAAATATAGAAGAAGTTAATAAAATTAAAATACAATTAGGAAAAAAAGATCAAGAAAAAAAGAAAGAAGCAAAAAAAATATTCGAAAAAATAAACAAAAAATACTTTACAGTAAAAAAACTAAGTACAGAGAATAATGAGTTATATGGATCAGTCAAACCTACAGAAATTTCAAAAATAATTCTTGAAAATCAAAAATTAGAAATAAAACCTTCTATGATACAACTAACAAAAGAAATAAAATCTCTAGGGGATTTTAAAGTTAAAATAGATTTACACCCTCAAATACAAGCTGTGATAGATATAAAAGTTGTGGCTGAAGAAACGGTTCAGTAATTATACAATCTTTTCCCCAATATTTTTTTAACATTTTTTTAACATTTTTTTTAATGTAAAAAATTAAAAATGAATAAAAACTTAAGTTTAGTAAAAAATAACTTCGAGGAATTACCAAACAATATAGAAGCAGAACAATCGGTATTAGGTTCAATATTATTGCAAAATGAAATTTTTGATGAGATCAGCACTTTAATTACCAGTGTTAATTTTTATGATCCATTACATCAAAGAATTTTTGCTGCTATTGAAAACTTAATTTACAAAGGAATGCTTGCAAATCCTATAACATTAAAAAATCATTTTGAAAAAGAAAAAGACGATATTAATGTTCCTGAATATCTTATAAAAATTACAAAATTTTCATCATCTTCAAGACAAGCAATTGAATATTCTAAAATTATTTACGACATGTATGTAAGAAGAGAATTGATAAAAATATCCGAAAATACAATTGACACTGCAAAAGTTAATGATCTCAATATTTCTGGGCAAAAAATTATAGAAAATTCTGAAAAATTATTATTTGATTTGGCTGAAAAAGGATCTTTCAGTTCTTCTCTTGTAAAATTTAATGATGCTATGAAGTTAACCATTGAAATGGCTTCCAATGCTTATAAAAATGAAGAAGGTATAGTTGGAGTGCCAACGGGTCTTAGAGATATAGATGATAGACTTGGAGGTTTACATCAATCTGATTTAATAATAATCGCTGGAAGGCCTTCAATGGGTAAAACTGCTTTAGCTACCAATATAGCTTTTAATGCAGCTAAAAAAATACAGGATGAGAATAAAAAATCTTCAATAGCTTTTTTTTCTTTAGAAATGTCTTCAGAACAATTGTCTACCAGAATTTTAGCAGAACAATCTAGAATTACTTCTCACAACATAAGAAGAGGAAGGGTGTCAGATGAAGAATTTGATAAATTCATTGAAACTTCAAAAACTATTACTGAGCTTCCACTATTTATTGATGAAACTCCCGCAATTAGCATTGCTGCGTTAAGTAACCGTGCAAGAAGGATTAAAAGACTACATGGGTTAGAAATGATTGTTGTAGATTATATTCAATTGATGAGGGCCTCAATTAGCAACAAAGATGGGAGGGTTCAAGAAATATCTGAAATTACTCAAGGATTGAAGGCTATTGCAAAAGAACTATCTGTTCCTGTTTTGGCTTTATCTCAACTTTCAAGAGCTGTTGAGCAAAGAGATCAAAAAAAACCTCAGTTAGCTGACTTAAGAGAATCTGGATCAATTGAACAAGACGCTGATGTAGTTATGTTTGTCTATAGAGAATCTTATTATTTAGAAAAACAAGAACCGAGACCAGCAACAGTAGAACACGCGGAATGGCAAGCTAAAATGAATGAAGTATCCAATCTTGCAGAAATTATTATTGGAAAACAAAGACATGGGCCAACAGGAAACATAATGCTCGAATTTGAAGCAATGTTCACTAAATTTAAAGATACTCAAATAAGCTAATATCAAATATATAGTATTGTTAATGATTTCAAAACTATATCAGAAAAATATTATTGAAAAACCAAAGCTAATTCTTTTTTTACTAATTTTGGCACTGTTAGGTTTTGGGTATTTTTCAAAAGATTTTAGACTAGACGCTTCATCTGATACTTTATTAATTGAGGGGGACCCAGATCTAAAATATTTAAGAGAAATTACTGAAAGATATGGTTCTAAGGATTTTTTAGTTTTAACTTATACCCCTAAAGATGGGATGACCTCAGAAAATTCCATTAATAATCTACTAAGTTTAAAATACAAAATTCAAAGCCTTGACTGGGTCCATAATGTTATAACATTATTAGATATTCCACTTTTAAACAATTCTGAGGCGCCTCTTGCAGAAAGACTAAAAAACTTTGTAACATTAAAAGATAAAGGGATTGATAAAGAAAGAGGTTTTAATGAAATTTTAAATAGTCCTGTATTTAGAAATTTTGTAATTAGTGAAGATGGAAACACATCTGGTATCATAGTAAATATTAAAAAAGATGAAAAAATAAAAAATATTGAAGATAAAGATGAATTAGAAAAACACAAAGATTTAATAAAAAAAAAAAACCATGAAAACATCCTAGAGATTAGAAAAATAATTAAAACTTACAGCAGTGAAGCTAAAATTTTTCTAGGTGGAATACCTATGATTGCTGACGATATGATGTCATTTATTAAAAGTGACATAATAGTTTTTGGAGTTGGCGTTTTATTATTTATTATCGCTACACTTTGGTTCGTTTTTAAAAAAATTATTTGGATAATTGTACCAATAAGCAGTTGTTTTTTTTCTGTTACAATTATGACTGGCTTACTTGGGCTTCTAAATTGGAAAGTTACTGTAATATCATCCAACTTCATTGCTTTAATGTTAATTCTTACAATGGCAATGAACATTCATATGAGCACACGATTTTTGCAACTAAAAAAAAACAATCCCGAAATGAAAAATTTAGAAATAATTTTAATGGCTACATCAAAAATGTTTTGGCCAATTCTCTATACAGTTCTTACTACAATTTGCGCATTTCTATCTTTAATTTTTAGTGAAATTAAACCTATTATAGATTTTGGTTGGATGATGACTTTGGGATTATTAACTTCATTTATTGTTACATTTACTTTATTACCCACTTTGCTTAATTTTTTATCTTCAGAAAAAACAAATATTGAAGAAGTAAATAAATCAAAAATTACTGAATTCTTCAGTAAAGTTTCTATAAACAATAATAAAATTATTTTTTCGATAACTGGTTTAGTAATAATTTTAAGTTTTATTGGAATTTCTCGTTTAGAAGTAGAAAACAGTTTTATAAATTATTTCAACAAGAAAACTGAAATATATAAAGGCATGAAACTTATTGATGAAAAATTGGGTGGCACAACACCTTTAGAAATTATTATAAAATTCCCTGCTCAAAAAAAAGATGAAACCAGCAATGAAGATGAAGATTTTGAAGATTGGGAAGATGAAGACAACCAAAATAATGAAAAATATTGGTTTACTAAAGATAAAATTGATAAAATAGAAAAAGTTCATAATTATCTTGATGGCTTACCAGCAATTGGTAAAGTTTTATCTTTTTCATCAATTATTAAAGTTGCAGAACAACTAAATAACAACAAGCCTCTAGGAACGCTAGAAATGGGCGTTTTATACACTAAAATTCCTGAATCTATTAAAAAAGAAATAGTTGATCCATACATTTCAATCGAAGACAACGAAGCAAGAATTAATTTAAGAATTAAAGATTCTCTAGAAGACTTAAGAAGAAATGACTTAATAAACAAAATTAACTATGATTTGGAAAACAAATTAGGTTTAAAAGAAGATGAATTTAAATTAGCTGGTGTTTTAATTTTATTTAACAATCTTTTACAAAGTTTATTTAAATCACAAATATTAACTTTAGGTTTTGTAATGACCGGTATCCTTGCAATGTTTATGATCCTTTTTAAAAATTTAAAGCTATCTTTAATTGGTGTTGTGCCAAATTTTATTGCTGCTTTTTTTATTTTAGGAATAATTGGATTGCTTGGAATACCTCTTGATATGATGACGATAACAATTGCCGCTATCACAATTGGAATAGCGGTCGATAATAGTATTCATTACATTTATAGATTTAAGGAAGAGTTTAACCAAAACAATAACTATGCTGAAACACTAAAGTTGTGCCACTCTACAGTTGGAGTTGCAATCCTTAATACCTCAATCACTATTGTTTTTGGATTTTCTATTTTAGTCTTTTCAAATTTCATACCAACAATATATTTTGGAGTGTTTACAGGAATTGCAATGCTTTTAGCAATGATATCTGTTTTAACTTTATTGCCATCATTAATATTATTATTTAAGCCATTCGGAGAAATACAAAATTATGGTTGATAGTCTGTTAGATTTTTATAAATCAATTTCTGGTTTTGATTTAATTTATCTAATTATTACTGTTTGGTCTTTAATTAGATGCTCTTCAAAAGGTTTTGTATTAAGTGTTTTATCAGCTTCCAAATGGTTGTTGGCTTATGTTGTTACCTTGATTCTTTTTCCTAAAATCAAACCTCACGTAAAGGATGTAATTGATAATCAATATATACTCGATTTAGTTTTGGGAATTGGTTTATTTATTGTAATTATATTTGTAATATTAATTATAAACAAAGGTATATCTAAAACTGTTAAATACTCAGGAATAGGCAAAGTAGATACTGTTTTTGGCTTTTTCTTTGGCTTTATACGAGCGTACATTGTTTGTGTTTGTATTTTTGCAACCATAAATATCTTCTTTAATTATAAAAATTGGCCATTAAATATTTCTAAATCGTTTACCTTTTCATATGTTCAAAAAGGTAGTAACTATCTAGTAAAAGAATTTCCTAATGAAAAAGAATACAAAGATGCAAAAGACAAAGTTCAAGAGCTTTAATCCAAAACTTAAAGAGGAATGTGGAGTTTTTGGCGTAAGCAACATAATTGATGCTTCTGCTCTAACCGCGTTAGGTTTACACGCTCTACAGCATAGAGGACAAGAAGGTTGTGGAATCGTTTCATTTGATGGAAAAAAATATTATGCTGAAAAAAGATTTGGTTTAGTTGGAGACAATTTTAATAAAGAAAAAGTTTTAAAAAATATTCCTGGATCATATGCTATTGGTCATAATAGATATAGTACCACGGGCGGAACAACTTTAAGAAATGTTCAGCCTTTTTTTGCTGACACAAATGCTGGTGGTATTGGAATTTCACACAATGGTAATTTAACTAATGCAATTACATTGCGTAAAAAGCTAGTTGAAGATGGAGCTATTTTCCACACAACTTCAGACACAGAAACTATTGTTCAATTAATAGCTAGATCAAAAAGAAATAAAATTTTAGACAAAATAGTAGATGCACTCTTTCAAATTCAAGGAGGATATGCTTTGGTGATGCTTGCTCAAGATATTTTGGTTGGCGTTCGAGATCCATATGGAATTAGACCTCTGGTTATTGGAAAAATAAAAAATTCGTATGTGTTTGCATCTGAAACATGTGCATTAGATATAATTGGAGCAAAGTTTGTTAGAGAAGTAGAAAACGGAGAAATAGCTTATGTAGAAAATAACGAACTAAAAAGTATAAGACCATTTCCTCTAAAAAAAATAAGACCTTGTGTATTTGAATATATATATTTTTCAAGACCAGACAGTATTCTTAACGGAAAATCAGCATATGATTATAGAAAAAATTTTGGAAAAGAGCTTGCAAAAGAAAGTGATGTTGATGCAGATGTAATTGTTCCTGTTCCAGATTCAGGAAATGCAGCTGCTATTGGTTACAGTCAACACCTTGGCAAAAATTTTGAACTAGGATTAATTAGAAATCACTATGTTGGAAGAACCTTTATTGAACCTACACAAAAAATTAGAAGCTTAGGGGTTAAATTAAAACTAAACGCAAATAAATCATCAATTAAAGATAAAAAGATTGTTTTAATAGATGACTCCCTTGTTAGAGGAACCACTTGCTATAAAATTGTGAAAATGTTGTATGATGCTGGAGCAAAAGAAGTTCATGTTAGAATTGCCTGTCCTGAAATAAAATATCCTGATTTTTATGGAGTTGATACACCAACTAAAAAAGAACTTTTAGCAGCTAATAAAAATGTTGAAGAAATTTGTAAATATATAGCTGCTAAATCTTTAAAATTTTTATCAATTGATGGTTTGTATAAAGCGATGGGGTTTGATAAACGAAATGAAACATATCCACAATTAACTGATCATTATTTTACTGGAGATTACCCTGTAAAACCAATTGATGAATTGGGTGATAACAAAATAACTCAATTATCTTTATTAAGTTCAGCATCAAATAATTAATTATGACTAAAGTAAAATTTACAGAGATGAAACATGGCTCTAAAGAAGATTATCTTTTGCTCGAAAAACATGAGAAAGAATATATTCAAGGTACTGCTGAAAGAATAATTAAATTTATGAGTGGTCTAAATTCAACTCTTGAAGGGTATCAGGTTTCAAGATTGGAACATTCTTTACAAACTGCGACAAGAGCATTAAATGACAAAGCTGGCGACGAAATGGTTGTAGCCGCTTTACTTCACGATATAGGAGATGAACTAGCTCCCTTAAATCATTCTGAATACGCAGCGGCTGTTTTAAAACCATTCGTGTCTGAAAAAACACATTGGATAATTGAAAAACATGGAGAGTTCCAAATGTATTATTATGCACACCACTTAGGAGGCAATAACAATCAAAGAGAAAAATACAAAGGTCACAAATATTATCAAGATACTGTGGATTTTTGTGAACATTGGGACCAAAAAAGCTTTGATCCCAATTATAAATCTTTACCACTCAAAGAATTTGAACCAATGGTAAAAAAAATATTTTCTAGAAAACCATATTCTAGTTAAGCTTTAGTTCTATAATCTTTAATATGTTTTGGAATTCTTTTATTTTTCCCAAACATATAATGGTTATCCATTTTTTCTCTATACTTGCTAGCAGGAACTTTTAAACCAACTGCTTCTGCAACTTCTCTAATTAGCATTGGGTTTGCTCCACAACAAACACCTAAATAATTTATTCCTAAATCGTAAGCTTCCTTAGCAAATTTTCCAATTTCATATCTGCTGCATTGCATTGGGTCTAATGCTGTAGGAAAAGTAGTTTCGTGAGGTGTATGACAGCTACATCCATTATTATCTGGTAAATTAAAAAAAGTAGGATGAGCTTCTGTTGTTCGATAGGTGATGGGTAATCCTGCTATATGGCACTTTAAAACTTTTCTAATTTTTTTAAGGTAAGGCAACATTGTATTGGGTCCTCTATGACAATTCATCCCTACTACATCGCCTCCTTGTTGTTCTAGTTCTTTGCAAGTATCAAGAATAGAAACTTCATCTCTCATTATATTTTGACCATATGGTGCGATTGTAATAACAGATGGAAGGCCAGTTTCTTTCATTACTTTTAATGCTGTATAAGCTTCTTCGGCATAATAAAAAGTTTCACCAATCAAAATATCCGCTCCTTCATCAACTGCCCAACCAACCATTTCTCGAAACATTTTTTCAACTTCTAATTGGGATTTTTTATCATCTTGTTTCCAAATATTTGAATTTGAAATGTTTCCTGCCATTAAATTAGGTTCTTTTCCTAATGGACTATTTGCTACATCTTTTGCAATTTGTAATGCGGCTCTGTTAAGAGGTTCTAATAATTCTTCTTTGCCAATAACACGCATTTTTTCTCTGTGACCGTTGTAAGTAAAAGCCTGTACAATATCTGATCCGGCATGTTGAAAATCTCTATGTAAATTTAGTAGAGCCTCAGGGTTTTCCAATGAAACCATTGGAACAAACTCTCCAGAAGACATATATCCTCTTTTTTCTATTTCAAATAAAAAACCTTCGGCACAAATAACTGGTCCTTGATTTAGTCTTTCAATTAACTCTCTTTTTTTCATTTTCATTCTCCAATTTTAGTACTTTAGCTTTGTGCTGGGTGTACAATACGGTTCAAATACCCGGTTTTTAATTACTATTGTTGTAAAAAAAAACCACCGGCTAAAGCGGTGGTTTGAGAAGTCGCTTTAGCAGGATTTATAAAGCGCTCGCAATTTGATCTAAATCAGCGCTTGTAAATACATTAACATAATATAAAAATTTTTCAATAATTAATTATGCCTAATCAGCTTAAAAATGAAAGAAGCCCATATTTAAAGCAACACGAAAATAATCCTGTTGATTGGTTACCTTGGAATAAAGAAACTTTAACAAAAGCTAAAAAAGAAAAAAAACCTATTTTTTTAAGCGTTGGTTATGCAAGTTGTCATTGGTGTCATGTAATGGCTCACGAAAGTTTTGAAAATAATGACACAGCCAAGATAATGAATGAAAAATTCATTAATATTAAAGTTGATAGAGAAGAAAGACCTGATCTTGATTTTATTTTTCAAAAAAGTTTAGGAATTTTAACAGGAGCTCAAGGGGGTTGGCCGCTTTCAATATTTTTAGATGAAAATGCTGTTCCTTTTACGGGTGGAACTTATTTTCCGCCACATGATATGGAGGGAAGACCGAGTTTTAATAAAGTTCTAGATAATGTTTCGAAAGTGTATTTAGAAAACAGAGAAAAAATTATTGCACAAGTTTCACAAATGAAAATGGTTTTTAAAGAATTAAATCTTAAAAATGCTGTTCTCAAGCAAGATTTAGAACCCTTAGCTGAAAAAATATTACAATACATGGATAAAGAAAACGGAGGATTTCAAGGAGCTCCAAAATTTCCTCAGTTTTATATTTTTGATACTATTTTATATTTTTATTTCAAAAATAAAAAAGAAAACTTTTTTAACGTAGTAGAAAAACTTTTAAAAAATATTTCATCGAAAGGAATGTATGATCAACTTGAGGGTGGTATTGCAAGATACACGGTTGATGACAAATGGATCGTACCACATTTTGAAAAAATGCTTTATGACAATATTTTGTTTGTTAAAATTCTAAATAACTTCGTTAATCATACAAATGATAATTATTTTAAAGAAAAACTAAAGCAAACTATCAGCTTTATTAATTCTGAATTTAAAAACAAAAATAATTTACTTGGCTCAGCCTATGATGCTGATAGCGAAGGAATTGAAGGAAAATACTATGTATGGGAATATGATGAGTTAGAAAACTTATTAAAATCTGATTTAGAACTTTTTAAAAAAAAATATGAAATTACAAAAAAAGGAAACTTTGAAGGATCAAATATTTTAATCGAAAAAGAGGAGATCAATCTTAATGATGATGAAAAAAATAATATTAGAAAAATTGAACAAAAACTTTTACAATTAAGAAAAAAAAGAATTAAACCTTTTTTTGACGACAAAACTCAGACTGATTTAAATAGTTTTTGGATTTATTCGATTTTGCAATCATCTTTAATTTTGGATGATAAAAATATTTACAACCAGGCAATAAATTATTTTGATAACCTTCAAGAAATACTTAAAAATAATATTTTTCATTGCTATGATAAAAATAGAAAAGAAATAGATGTTTTTTTAGAAGATTATGCTTATTTTAGCCTACTTTTAGTTTCAATTTATGAAATAAATAAAGATGAAAATTCTCTGAAAAAATGTTCAGAATTATTAAAAGAAATTTGGAACTTCTTTTATGATGAAGAAAACAATCTATTGCAAAAAAATATTAAAAACTCTAACGACCTTTTTGTAAAACCAATAGACATAATTGATAATAATATACCTAATGGAAACAGTGTTTTTCTCTTAGTTTGTAATAAAATATTTAATATTACTGAAGATAGTTTTTGGAAAGACAAGATAGAAACCCTAAAAAAATCTTATCATTCCTCAATAAATAACAGTTATTCTCAGATGTTTAGCTATATAAAAATTCTAGATATTTGTGATCAAAATATTACTTTTACATTTAATGGCGATGATAAAAATCTTCAAGATATAAGAAATAAATTGCTCAAAAAATACTTTGAAAAGGCAACTTTTATATATAAAGAAAATAATAAAGAAAATTTTGTTTTAATTTGTAAAAACCAAACTTGTTCTGAAAAACTTAAAAATTTAAATGAGGTTGAAAATTATCTTAATGAAAAATCTATCTGATCAACAAAAAGGGTCATTATTAGCTTTTATTGCTGTATTTTTCATTACTCCAGACTCTTTGTTTGTTAGGTTAAGCAACATAGATACATGGGGTATGCTTTTTTATAGAGGAGCCATACCTTTTTTTGTCGTCTTAACTGGTCTATTAATATTTTACAAAAAAAACTTTTTTAAAGTTTTATTTTCTATGGGAATACATGGAATTTTTTATGCTTTAATTTTTTCAATAACCAACATTACTTTCATTATTTCAATACAAAATACAAATGTTGCAAATACTTTAGTAATGATAGCAATGGCTCCAATGCTGTCTGCTGTATTAGGTGGAATTTTTTTAAAAGAAATGCCAGATAAAAAAACTTGGGCAGCTATAATTATTACCTTCGCGGCAGCTGTTTATATTTTTTACGATTCTATGCAATTAGGTAATTTTTTTGGAGATTTATTTGGTTTAATAACGGCTCTTGGGCTAGCTATTGGAGCCGTAATAGTTAGATCAGCAAAAAATAAAGATCTCGTACCTGCTGCAGTAATAGGTAAGCTTATGGTTGCAATATTTGCGGTGTCTTTTGTAGAAAGTTTTGAGCTTATTGAAACAGATATAATAATTGTGCCTTTAATGTGTGTAATGTGTGTAGCCTTACCTTTTGTTTTAGTAACAATTGCTCCAAGATTTATATCAGCAGCCGAAGTTAACCTATTTTTCCTGCTTGAGACTATAATAGGACCAGTTTGGGTGTGGTTATTCATCAATGAACAGCCAACCTTGGAAACTATCCAAGGTGGTTCAATTATAATATTAACCATAGCAATTCACTCATTTCTTAAAATAAAAAATTCATAACTCGGACACATTAAAAGCTTGATTTAGTCTAAAATGAGAAATAATAAGCTGTCGATTTATGAATAAAGTTTTAAAAAATTCTTGGGCTCTCTTTTTAGGTATGGGTTTAATTATGATGGCTCATGGTTTCCAAGGTTCTTTATTGGGTGTAAGAGCGGTTGCTGAGGAATTTAGTTTAGCTTCAACGGGTTTTATGATGTCTGGATACTTCGTCGGATATTTCGTAGGTGCACGAACTGTTCCAAATATAATTTCTGGTGTGGGTCATATAAGAGTTTTTGCAGCATTTGCATCAATTGCATCGTTAGGTATTTTAATGCATTCAGTATTTGTCAATCCATTCACATGGTTTGTTTTAAGAACTATCAATGGTTTTTGTATGGTGTGTATTTTTACTATCGCTGAAAGTTGGCTGAACGACAGATCCAGTAATAAAAATAGAGGTAAAGTTTTATCAATTTATATGATTATTTTATATGGAGCGATGGGAGTTGGAATGTTTTTTCTTAACTTTAGCAAACCCCAAAACTTTGAACCTTTTATATTAATATCTGTAATTATGTCGGTTGCATTGATACCAATTTTACTTACAAAAAGAAAACCTCCAAATTTTAAAAAATTAAAAACCATGTCGTTAAAAGAATTGTACGAATCTTCTCCTTTAGGAATGGTAAGCGCCGTTATTTATGGGACAACTCAATCTGCTCTTTTTACTCTTTTAGCGGTATATGCGGCATCAATGAATTTTACAATTTTTGAAATTTCTTTAGTAACATTTCTCCTTGCGGTATCTGGTGCTATATCACAATACCCTATAGGAAACTTGTCTGATAGATATGACAGAAGACTAGTTATTGTTTATTCAACTTTTGGTGCATCATTGTTTGCGCTACTAGCAATTTTTTCTTCATCCACTATGCATCTGCCTGGGAGTCTAGGAAGTAAATTTTGGTTTTATGTATTTTTAACACTTTTTGCTTTTTGTAGTTTGCCAATGTTTTCATTAATTTTAGCTCACACAAATGATTTTATCACAAAAGATAAATTCGTTGCTGCAGGAGCAGGTTTACAATTTGCATTTGGACTAGGCGCAATCAGTGGTCCTTTTTTATGTTCAATTTTTATGAACTTGGTAGGATCAAATGGCTTTTTTGTTTTTTTACTTTTTTTTCACGGTTTAATTGGAATTTTTGGAATTTACAGAATGAAAGTAAGACCAACTAAAGAAAATCCGGACTCTCAATTCATTCCTTTACCTCAAACAATAACACCAGCTGGTATGGAATTAAACCCATCAACGGAACATATTGAAGAGCCATATACTGAAAAAGTACAGGAAATGCTGGAAAGAAAAGGAGTTAGCTTCAAAAAAGAGGATAAATTACCAGACGAACCATCAAAAAAAACAAAGTAAAATAAAAGATAATTTGACTCGAATTAATCCACCTGAAGTTGTACACAACATGGACACAAAATTTAAAACTTACTCTTGTGTAAATAAAGAAATTTTGTTGATATAGGTTTTAAAAAAATGAAAAAGAAGAAAAAAAAAAGAATAGTTAAGAATGAAAGTTTGATTAAAGGAATTTTACCAAAGTCACTTGGTAAAGCTTATATTGACTTTAAAAAACATCAAGAAATTAGCAAACTAAAAAAAATAAAACTAGAAGAAAGAGAAGAGTCTAAACAGCTTATTCAAGAAAGAAAAGATTTAAAGTTAAGACAGGAAAAAATTGAAAAAGAAGAAGAAAGATTAAAATTAAAAGAAGAGAATCTTAACCAAAAAGAAAGAGATCAAAAAGTAAGAGATGAAGAACAAAGAAGGAAAGATGAAGACTTAAGATTAAAAGATTCAGATCTAAGACGAAAGGACAAAAATCAAACACAAAGGGATAATGAATTAAAATTAAAAGAAGAAGAACAAAACAGAAAAGACATTGACCTAAAAGTACGAGAAGAAGAACAAAAACAAAAAGAACAAAAAGAGCGAAGACGTAAAAAATTAGATAATCAAAAATCTAAACTTGAAGAGCAAAAACTTAGAGACCAAGAAATGATAAGATTAAAAGAATGGGAATTAAAATTTGATGAGGAACAAAAGTTAAAAGAAACTAAGGAAAAATTAAAAGATGAACAAATAAGATTAAAGGATTTGGAAATTCAAAAACTTAAAGAGCAGGAAATGCAAAAATTTAAAGAAGAATTAATCGAAGAACAAGTAAAAAAAGACGACTTAAACTAATCTACTCTCTTTAAAACCATCTACTTTAATAAAGCACAGGCAAACTCAGTAAAAATAATGCAAGAAAGCTTAAAATTATTTTAAATATTTTCTGTAAACAAATATTACCGCAAAAACAATTATTAGTGCAGCAATACCCTGTTCTCCTAGACTATTAAGCAAATTAATTAAATTTTTTGTAACCTGTGAACCAAAAAAAGCTACATTTGGTCCAAATATTATTTCGGCAATTACAGATACACCCAATAAAAGAACTCCCAGTTCAAGAAACTTATTCAAATAACTCGAAATTTTAGAAATCCAACTATTCATTAAATATCCTTTCAATAAAATCCCTAACCTTTCTTGTCAGGTTAGGGATTTTTTATTAGCGACTACTTATGAGGGAGTGCTAATTTAACTGTACTTATTTATATAAATTTAGAATGACGATAGCCGCTACTAAACCAACTATACCAGCATCACCTAAACTTTGAACTAGACCAACGATATTGTCTGCTACTCCTCCTACAAATGGTACATTTCCACCAAGTAGAGAAACGACGATACCAAGGCCAAGCAGACCAATAACAACACTAGTCAAGCTTGATATTGTTCCTGATAATCCTTGTAACACTTTCATTTTAGCTCCCTTCTTTTTAGTTATTTACCGAATCGTTCGGTAGTAGTAGAACAGTAAACATACTGCGACGCTTTAAAAGCATTAATTTTCCGCTATAATCAACGTTTTTAAGTCCATTTTAGGTCGAATTAGTATAATTATAACTTTATATTGAATAAAGAAAACACAACTAAGCTTTGGAAAATTATCCAGGAAGCTGGTGATTATTTACAAGGCCAACTTCCAGACCATCCAAATCACCCTAAGGGAAGAAACTCTTATGCTCATGTTGCAATTTGTATAAAAAGTAAATTTAACGCAAGCTACAAAGATATCGAAGATGAAAAATTTGAAGAAGTAATAAATTATATTGAATTTTTAAAAAATAATCCTAGTTAATTATTGTTTTGGAAAATAGTCTTCTAATTTTCCTTCTCTATACACGTCTGCAGTGCAACAATGAAGTCCTCCGCCAAAAGCATAAGCATCTCTTAGTTCAACCGGTATCACTTCCATCCCGAGTTTATCTAATTGTTCAGCTTGGTAAACCTCACTTTTTTCCACACATACAGTTTTTGGATCTAAAACTAGAACATTCATAGATAGCCATACTGATGAATAACATAACGGAGGTGGAGCATTGTGAGCTGGTTGCGCAGCATCAACAATTTTCCAGCCATTATCTTCAAAAAGTTTTTTCTGTTCTTTTGGCAGTCTTCTATGGGGATTGTTGATAATTAAACCTGGTTTTATTGGTGTAAATGTAGCGTCAATGTGAATTGGATAAGGGTCTCCTGGAAAATTAACCGCATGAACTCTATGATTTTTGTAATGTCTACTTAACCAATCAATTCCTTTGAGATTAGTTGTAAATCCATGTTGAACTACTAAATCTTTTCCAAACCTTAAAATGTCTGCTGCATCAAAAAGAGGTTCCTCTTCTGTTGTCACAAAAAATTTTTTTTCAGTCCATTCTAATCTTTTTTGTATACCAATTTTATCAGACAAGTAATCTTTTCTATAGTCAAGATCTGTTAATCTAGGTTTAGGTGCAGACTCGTGTTTCATATTTGGATCTTGTTCATAATATTTATTGATAAGTGGTCTGTAATTTAAATATTCAAACCATCTACATCTATAACTCATTGTCGCTTCTAACATTTCATTTCCGACAGTTAAAATAACGTCACGGGCAGGCATACATCCAAACATGCTTTCAACTTTCCAATCGGGTGTTGAAATTTCTTGATTAAAATTTAAAGGCTCTGGTCTGTCAACTTTAATTCCTCTTTTTTCTAAAATACTAACAAAGTCATTAAGTAATTGATTTGCTTTATCTACAGTGTCTTTTGTTCTTGGACCATGTTTTCCTTTCATATCTGAGTCTTCTGGTACTTTTGCATCTAAAGCTGGTTCTGGCGCAGGTATACAACAGCCATCTGCTCTTCCAACAATTACGTGTTTTAGTGGATCCCATTCATTCCAACTATTAACAATAACCTTTTTATCTTTCATATACTTAGTTAAGCCCTATAAATCTTCTATTTGTTTTTATTGTCAAACTATAATGACTTATAGATATAAAAATTAAAAAACCACCAATAATAGTATTATTGGTTGGCACTTCGTTAATACCTAGCATGGGAAGCCACACCCAGAAAATTCCTCCAATGACCTCTGTTAAAGATAACAAGGTTAGTTCTGCTGCTGGAATAACTTTAGAGCCTATTGAATATAAAATTAAACCAAAACAAACAATTGTTCCATGTATTGCAAATAGCCCTTCATTATAACTTGATGATATAAAATTTTTTCCATCATTAAATAGCATTGCTGAAGCAAATATTGCACAAATCAATCCTGCAATTGCGACTGTTGTAAATTTAGGTGTTTCCTTTCTCCATCTTAAAGATACGGAAAAAACTGAAAAACCTATCGCTGAGATTAGGCCAAAAACTAAACCTAAAAGTGATCCTTTGTTGGTATTTCCTGAGGCCATAATCAGTATTCCTACAGCTGCCACTATTATTGCAATCCAAACGTTATATGAAATTTGTTCTTTAAGAAATAAAAAGCCCAGCAACGCTGTCATGAATGGCATAGCAGCCAAACAAAGTAAAGTGATTGCAGCACTAGTATTAGTTATAGACCATATAAAAGTTATCATAGCTAAACCAAGGCCGCATCCTCCGATTAAACCTGACAATCCAATTTTAAAATAATTTTTATAAAAATACTTTCCTTCATCAAAAAATAAATAAATATTTAAAATAAGAAAAATTACAATTCCTCTTGTAAATAAATATTGCCACGGAACTAAATTCGGTTGATCCATATAACGGACTACCAGGGGTCCAAAAGACCACAAGAGTCCTGCTAGTAATACTACTGGAATTGCAATTTTTTCATTTTTTATTTGAAACATCAGCAATGTTTAATGCCTATTGAAGTTTTCTACAATAAAAATGATATTTAATAAAAAATATTTTTATTTGGAGTAATGGGGATGAAACATTCAATTAATTCACCTTTTTTAAATAAAGATTTTCCTGACTTTAGTGCAGCCCATACATTGGATTTAATAAATGATTTAATTCTAAATGACTCTTGTCCACTTAAAATTTCTACTTCAAAATTTCCATTCTTAGTTGATTTTAATTTGGCTTTTAAAAATCTTGTAAATTTTTTTTTCTTTTCAAAGTCTTTTTTTAAAATAGCTTTAAATGGTTTCTCGCTTTTGGTGCCAAGTATTTTAGCTATGTAAGGATAAACAAAAAACCTAAAACAAGCAGCTGATGAAATTGGATTACCTGGTAATCCAAAAAAACATTTTTGTTTATTTTTAAATTTTGCAAACAAAATTGGTTTTCCTGGTCTTATTGCAACATCTTTAAAAAAACCTGTTAATTTAAATTTTTTGATAACTGATGGAACAAAATCAAACTTTCCAGCAGAAACAGCTCCTGAAGTTATAACTATATCAGCTTTTGAATTTAAACTTTTCCTTAGCATTTTTTCAAAAAGTTTTTGATCTTGATCTCTCAATATACCTCCATCAATAAAGTTAAACAGAAAGTTGTTCGATAGAGACTTAATATAATAACTGTTTGAATTTCTTACTTGCCAATCATTTATCTTATTCTTTTCAGAAATTTCATTTCCAGTAGAAAAAAACAAGATATTAGGTTTTGACATTACTTTTATTTTTTTTACCCCTAAACTCTTCAAAGCTAAAATATGAGAAGCTTGTATTAATTCACCTTTAGAAATAATTAATTCTTTTTTTTTAAAATCTGACCCTTTAAATCTTATATGATTATTTTTCTTAATTTTTTTATTAATTAAAATATATTTTTTCATTTTATTATTTGGATAAAATTGAGTTTGTTCAATTGGTATAACGGTATCAAAAGGTTTTGGAATTAATGCTCCTGTCGTAACTTCAATCGTTTGAAATTTTTTTACATTTAGAATTTTTGGATTGTCACCTGCGGCTATTGTTTTAATTATTTTAAAAATTTTGCTTTTTTTTTTATTTAAAAAAATTGTGTCTTTTGAATTAATTGCGTACCCATCAAATGCTGTATTGTTACCAGCGGGATAATTGACTTTTGAATAAACATTTTCTGCTGAAATTCTGTTCAGTGAATTTAAAAAACTTACATTTTGTAAACCAATATTAATTTTAGATTTCTCTAAAATTTTTTTTGCTTTTAAATATCCAATCATTTTTTATAATCTTTTAATATTTTTTCTGCCTCATTTAAATCCTCTTTAGTGTTAATGTTTAAGAAAGGATCAAATTTATCAAATTTTATATTAATTGTTTTTACTCCAATTTTATTTGCCCAATCCTCTACTTTTCTAAAATTATTTTTTACTAAATCATTCTCTAATGTATCTAATAAATCTATCGACCATAAGCCAAATATATTATGTCTTTTTTCATTAGATCTAACAAAGTAAAGAGTGCTGTCACTACTGGTTATTTTTTTTTCGTATTGTTCTACTATTGAAATATCAAAAAATGGGGTATCCGAAGGAAAAGTTGCAATCCATTTATAATTCTCTTTTGTGTTTTTTGCCCACTTCATTGCAGTTAGTGCTCCAACAAGTGGGCCTAAATTTCCTTCAACGCAATCAGGTATGATAGTTACATCTTTCGATTGTTCAATTTTTATATCTTTGTTAGCAATTATTAAAATTTTCTTAAATTTTTCTCGTACTTTATCAATTACATGTTCAATTAAACTTTTTGATCCAAGTTTTGCTAGATTTTTATCCTCCCCAAATCTTTTTGATTTTCCCCCAGCTAGAATAACTGCTAAAATATTGTTATCATTCATATTACAAAATATAAAACATAAATATTTTAATTAAAGAATTATAATGGACTTAGAGGTTTTAAAAATTGCATCAAATACTGAAAATCATAAAATAATTAATGATCATACACATATATCAAAACAAAAAAATCCTTTATGTGGAGATGAAATGGAAATCTCCTTGAAAGTAAAAAATGAAAAAGTAGTTGATTTTGGATACCGTTGTAAATCATGTGCTTACTGTCAAGCTGCAGTCAGTCTACTATCAAGAAAATCTATAAATAAACCAATTATAAAAATAAAAGAAATAATTAATTTTGCCTTATCATTTTTTGAAAAAAATAATAATACTTTTCAAAAAGAATGGTCTGTGTTTAATAAACTGTTTGATAAAAAAAATATTTCTAGAAAGGAATGTTTGATGCTTCCTTTTAAAACTCTTTCGAAAGCGTTAAAATTATAAATGAATAAAGAAAATTTAAAAAAATCAATTATATCTACAATATTTTCAATTATAACTATCGCTGTTTTAACTTTACTAACATACAAAACTGAATATGGAATCTTTTTAATTGCATCCTTTGGTTCTTCAATGGTTTTGTTATACGGCTACCCAGAAAATCCGTTTTCACAACCTAAAAATATTTTTTTTGGTCACTTATTAACCTCTGTTGTCGGAATAATTTTTCTAAATTTAATTCCGTTGCCAATATATATAACAATTCCTTTTGCAGTAGGAATTGGTGTTGGTTTAATGATATTGTTAAACGTAACTCATCCACCTGCCGGTGGTAATCCCATAATTGTTATAATCGGTAGTGTTTCCTTAGATTATTTAATAATGCCGATAATTTTAGGATCATTAATAATTTTAGTTTTTGGTATAATTTTAAATCGACTTATTTTAAAAAAGAAATATCCTTTATAAATGGACATTAAATATAACGTTACAAAATTAAAAGAGAATAATACTGAAGAAATCAAAGATTCTGTTTCAGTAGAAGAGCCTCTAGAAATGAATTTAAAATTTAAAACTAATGGAAATTGGAAAGTTGAAAATCTTTCAATTACCATGAGAACACCAGGTAATGATGAGGATCTAATTGCAGGCTTTCTTTTTAATGAAAGAATTGTAGAGAATTTTTCTGATATAGAAAAAATTGAAAAGCAAGGAGATGAAGTTGGAGATTATAATATACGTAATAAAATTATAGCCATCATTAATAATAATAAAAATATTGATATAGGAAAATTAAAAAGAAATTTCCTTACTAACTCATCATGTGGTGTTTGTGGAAAGACTTCTCTAGACTCTGTTGAAGTTATAAAAAATGATAAGTTAGATTTATCTTATCCAAAGATTGAAAAAAAAATTATTTTAAATTCACCTAAGCTTTTAATAAATGAGCAGTCAGAATTTGCAAAAACTGGAGGGATTCACGCAAGTTCTTTAATCGATGATAACGGTAAGGTTATAGCAACAAGAGAAGATGTAGGTAGACATAACGCCCTTGATAAACTTATTGGCCACACACATAAAAAAAAATTAATTGATAATAAATCTCAATTTATAGCATGTTCAGGTAGATTAAATTTCGAGTTAGTTCAAAAAGCATTAATGTCAAATATAGGGCTAATGGCGGGTGTGGGTGCACCCACTAGTCTTGCTATTGATTTAGCAAAACGTTTTGACATGACACTGCTTGGTTTTGTAAAAAACAATAGCTTTAATATTTATAGCAATAGAGAAAGAGTTATAATAAAAAGCTAAAAATAAAAGGGTAAAATGTCAAAAAATATTAGCAAGTTATCAGGTAAAGTAGGTTTAAAAAATAACTTATTTCAAAAAATCTCTGAAAGATCTTTAAAATCTAACAAAGATAAAGACATTAAGGACTTGGCTGATGAATATAATATGGGAGTATCAACTATTCATGGAGCTGAAAGTTTCTATGAATTTTTAAGACCTGCTCATAGAGAGAAAAAAGCATTTGTTTGTAACGGCAGCGCTTGCATGTGTGCTGGAACACAAGAAAATTTAAAAAAAAAACTAGAATCTAAACTTGGAAAAGAAAAAGTTGGACATATGTTTTGTTTAGGCCATTGCTATGAAAATAATTCATTCCATTATAACGGTCAAAATTATGCTGGTGAAGATATAAACAAATTAGATCAAATCATAAAAGGAGAAAATATTAAACAGAAAAAATTTACTTCTAAAAGTTTTGCTTCAACAAGTTTTTTAATGGATGAAAATATTTTGAATATAGATCAATTCAAAAAATTATTAGAAAAATATATAAACACTGAAAGAAAAGAAATAATTAAATCTCTTACGGATTCAAACTTATCTGGAAGAGGTGGAGCTGGATTTCCCACTGGTATGAAATGGGATTTTTGTGGAAGGGAAAAATCTGAAAAAAAATATGTAGTTTGTAATGCTGATGAAGGAGACTCGGGAGCTTTTTCAGATAGGTATTTATTAGAAGACCAACCCTTAAAAGTTCTATTTGGTATGGTCATTTGCGGTTATGTTATTGGAGGTGATGAAGGTGTTTTGTACATTCGAGGTGAATATCCTAGATCTATTGAATCAATTAATGGTTCAATAAATGCTTTAAAGGAATCAAAACTTTTAGGAAAAAATATTTTAGGAACAAATTTTTCATTCGATTTAAATATTTGTATTGGACAAGGAGCGTATATTTGTGGTGAAGAAACAGCTTTAATTGCATCGATTGAAGGAAGAAGAGCAGAAGTTGATGTAAGACCTCCTTTTCCTGTCACAGAAGGTTTGTATAAAAAACCAACTGTTGTTAACAATGTTGAGACACTTGCTGCTGCTACAGGTATACTTATACATGGTTCAGAAAAATTTTCTTCCATAGGAAATAAAAAATCAGCAGGAACTAAGTTAGTTTGTTTTGATAGTTTTTTTAATAATCCTGGCATATACGAAATTGATATGTGCACACCAATGAAAAAAGTAATAAATGAAATTGGAGGAGGTTTTAAAGAGCCAATTAAAGCACTTCAAATTGGAGGTCCTTTGGGTGGGGTAGTTCCCCTTGAAATAGCTGAAAAATTAAATTTAGATTTTCAAGAATTTACAAACGCTGGATTTATGCTTGGACATGGAAGTATTGTAAGTATTCCAAAAAACTTCAAAATGATTGAATATATTCATCATTTGTTTGAATTTACCGCTGAAGAATCATGTGGCAAATGTTTTCCAGGAAGAATTGGTTCTTACAGAGGTAAAGAAATGTTTGATCAAGCTTTGAACAAATCACATAAAATCCCAATGAAAATACTAAATGATTTGCTAAAAACAATGAAAGAAGGATGTTTGTGCGCGCTTTGTGGTGCAATACCTGTGCCAATAAGCAACATTTTAAAGTATTTTGGAGATGAAATGAAAAATGATATATTAACAGAAAATTAATGAGCTCTGAAAAAAGAAAAATTGCATATTTAGATGGAAAACCATATGAAATTGGTTCAAATCACACTTCTATATTAAAATTTGTTAAAAGCTATATTGGAGAAAAAACTGTTCCAACATTATGTGATGATCCAAATTTAGCTCCGTATGGTGCCTGCAGAGTTTGTTCTGTTGAAGTTGCACTTAAAAAAGATGGTCCAACTAAAGTTGTTGCTTCATGCCATACTCCAGTAGCAGAAAATCAACATATTTTTACCAATAATGAAAAATTAACATCCTTAAGAAAAAATATTGTTGAATTAGTTTTAACTGATCATCCAATGAATTGTGGTACATGTGAAGTAAACAACAACTGTGAACTTCAAGATGTAGCAAATGATCTTGGTGTAAAAGATCATAGATATAATAATCCAAAACAACATAAAGGAATACCGAAAGATACCTCTCATTCTTATATGAGAATGAATTTAGATAATTGTATTAATTGCGGAAGATGTGTGAGAGCGTGTGATGAAATTCAAGGTTCTTTTGTTCTTACAATGAGTGGTAGAGGTTTTGAATCAAGAATTACTACTGACAATGATATGTTGTTTGGTGACTCGTCATGTGTATCTTGTGGTGCTTGCGCACATACATGTCCAACTGATGCAATTTCTGATGTATTTGCATCTAAGTCTGCTGATTACGATAAAAAAGTTAGAACAACTTGTTCTTATTGTGGTGTTGGATGTAACTTAGAAGCTTCAATTAAAGACGGAAAAGTTGTTTCAATTGACACTCCAAAAGAAACTGATGTTAATGCTGGACATACTTGCATAAAAGGCAGATATGCCTTTGGTTTTTATGACCACAAAGATAGACTGAGATCACCTTTAATAAAAAGAAATGGAAAGTTTGAGGAAGCTTCTTGGGACGAAGCTTATGATTACATAAAAAATAAATTAGAAAAAATTAAAAAAAATAATGGCCCTGACGCTGTTGCCGGTATTTCTTCAGCAAGATGCACAAATGAAGAAAATTATGTTTTTCAAAAAATGATCAGGGCAGCAATTGGTACAAACAATATTGATTGTTGTGCAAGAATTTGTCATTCACCAACAGCATGGGGAATGCAACAGACATTTGGAACAGGTGCTGCTACTAACTCAACAGAAGATATATATCACGCAGATCTTTTCTTGGTTATAGGAGCAAATCCAACTAATGCACACCCTGTAACAGGAGCAAAAATTAAACAACAAGTCATGAAAGGCAAAAAGCTAATTGTGCTCGATCCTGTAACTACCGATTTAGCAAAATTAGCAGATTATCATATTAAAGTGAGACCAGGAACAAACGTCGCTGTTTTAAATATGATGCTTTATTTCATAATTAATTCTAAATTATATAAAGAAGACTTTATAACAAGTAGAACTGAAGGTTTTGAAAGTTTTCTTAAAGAAATAAAAAAATTAGACATTGACTACTTAGCTAAAATGGCCGGAGTTGATAAACAACAAGTGAAAGAGGCTGCAATTGCCTATGCAACAGCAAATAACGCAATGGAGTTTCATGGTTTAGGAGTTACAGAGCAAGAGCAAGGTTCAAAAACAGTAATGTTGATAGCGGACCTTGCAATGATAACAGGTAACATTGGAAGAAAAGGTGTCGGTGTAAATCCTCTAAGAGGACAAAATAATGTTCAAGGTGCAGCAGATATGGGTTGTCAACCTCACCAAGGAGCAGGATATTTTCCAGTTGCAGATAAAAAAATACAAGATTTTTATACTGAAAAGTACGGAGTAGTTCACCCAACAAAAGCTGGACTAAAAATTCCTGAAATTTTTGATGCAGCAATTAACAAAGAGGTAAAAGCTCTATGGATAATTGGTGAAGATGTTGTACAAACCGACCCTAATAGCGCTCATGTCGTAAAAGCAATGAATGCTTTAGATCTTTTGGTAGTTCAAGAAATATTTATGAGTGAAACAGCAAAGCATGCTGATGTAGTTTTGCCTGGAACTACTTTTTTAGAAAAAGATGGAACTTTTACCAATACCGAAAGAAGAGTGCAAAGAGTTAATAAAGCAGCAGAACCCCTTCCTGGAACAAAACCTGATGGTTTAATAGTTACAGAAATGATGCAAAAGCTTGGGTTTAATCAAAAATTATATAACGCTGACGAAGTATTGGCTGAGATTGCTGATATAGTACCTTTCTTTAAAGGGATTACTCGTGAAAGACTTGGAAAACTAGGTTTGCAATGGCCTGTAAAAGAAGATGGAACTGACACAAAAATATTACATGAGAAAGAATTTAAGCTAGGAAAAGGAAGAATTAAATATTTCGACTGGAAAGAAAGTAACGAAATAGAAAAAAATAAAAAGGATTTTCCATTAATACTAACTACAAGCAGAGTACTGCAACACTATAATGCAGCAACAATGACAAGAAGAACAAATAATATTGAAATTGTTGATGAAGATATACTTTTAGTTAACCCTAAAGATGCAAAACATAGAGAACTAAATACTGGTGATATAGCTAGGCTTTATTCAGGTAGAGGCGAGGTTTCTCTAAAAGTTGAAGTAACTAGCAAAGTCAAAGAAGGTATAGTATTTACCACCTTCCATTTTCCTGAACACATGGTCAACATGGTGACGGGTCACGGCAAAGATGAAGAAACACAATGCGCAGAATATAAAGTTTCTTCAGTAGAAGTCCAAAAAATATCAAATAAATTTAAAACTGAAGTTGTAGCGGAAAAAGACCAGGCTCAAGTCACATCCGCATAAAAGTCAATTTGAAATTATTTTTATTTACAATAATAATTTTAATTTCAATTACTTCAGTTAAAGCTAATACAATTTATAATCTAATCAAAATACCTAATTTGGAGATATATAAAAACAAATCCTCAAATGGTATAAAATATCTAAGAGCAACTAAACCATTTCAAGTAGGTGTAAGAAATGACAATGTTACTTGTTTCAACTCTAAAAATGAAGATATTGAAAAAAAATTCTATTTAATAGAAAAAAATTTTAACAAATATGATTCAAACTTTTTAAAAAAAATTAATTTAAAATATATTGTTCTTTGTGAAAATCTTACTGTTTCAGAAATTAGCTCAGCAGGAGTACCGAATTATAAAATGAGAACTTTAATTATCGATATAAAATTTAATAAAAAACATTTTGAAAGAGTGCTACACCATGAGGTATTTCATATAATTAATGAAGGTTATAAAAATTTTTTTAAAGAAAATGAATGGAAAAAATTTAACAGTTCAAAATTTAAATATGCAAAATGTTCAACGTGCTCAGACCGATTAGGTTTATCACTTTTAGATAACAATAAAGGATTTTTGAGTGAATACTCAATGTCAACTCCATCAGAAGACATGGCAGAAGTATTTTCTTTTTTAATCACTCGTAGAGAAAAAATTGAAAATATAGCTTTAAAAGATGATATTTTAAAAAAAAAAATAATCTATATAAAAAATAATTTGTTAAAAATTGATGATCAGTTTAAATTTTAGCAAGTGATAAAAAAAATCAAACAAACTAAATTAGAGAAAATTCTAATAGTATTTGTAATAATTTTAGGAATTGTAGCTTTTGGATCTTTTACATCTATTAAAAACAAGTGTTTGTTTGTAAAAAAACACAATCCTGAAAAGTTAAATTTTAAAAATCCCAAAAATATTGCAATTTTAAATGCTCCATGTGGAAATGTTATTATTGAACTTTATCCAGAAGTTGCTCCCAATTCAGTTAAAAGATTTAAAATGCTAATTAAATCAGGCAAATATAATGATGTTGCATTCCATAGAGTTATAAAAAATGTTTTAGTGCAAGCTGGAGATTTAGAATTTGGAAAAAAAAATAATATAAATTACGCCTATGTAGGAACCGGTGAATCTGGTTTTGGAACCATAAGTTCAGAAGTAGATAAAGATTTTGATTTTAAAAAAGGAAGTGTTGCCTTAGCTAGAACAGACAAAAAAAATACTGAAGATAGTCAGTTTTTTATATTATTAAAAGATGCTCCTTTGTTTGAAGGTGAATATTCACCGGTTGGAAAAGTAATTTATGGATTAAATGTTCTACAAAAAATTAAATACGATGATAAAGTTGAATATGTTTTGAGACCTGATTTTATTAATACTTTTAAAATGCTTAAATAATTTAATTAACTAAAGGTTTTCCTGTTGTTAAAGTATGTTTAATTCTCTCTTGAGTTTTTTTTGTTTGAATAAGTCTCATAAAAGATTCTAGTTCTAATTTATATAAATCATCTTCAGATAATGTTTTGTCAATTGTTGTTTCTCCACCACTTAAAACATTTGCTAATTCTTTACCAACTTCCATTCCATGATCTAGTATTACTTTATCGTTATAAAGTTTTTCTAAAACCTTTATCATTTTTTCCTTTAAAGGTTTTCCAGATAAATTAAACTTGCACACCTCTGGAGCTTTAAAATCTTTATTTTCTTCCAATATTTTTTTTGCAACAGAAAACAAACTATTTCTATTCATAATTTTTTTGTCTTCAGGTTTTAAATATTTTAAAGGTTCTGCTTCTATAGGGGATGTTGCTGTTTTAGCATATCCAATAATATCAAACACTTTTAAAGGAGCGAAGTCAGGATCTTTTTTTGCTTCATCTGACTGAGACCATCTCCATAAAACTTCTTTGCAACCTCCTCCGGCAGGAACTAAACCTACTAATGTTTCAACTAATCCCATTACAATATTTGTGTGCGATACAACAAAATTACTTTGTAACACTACTTCTTCGCCACCTCCTAAAGCTAAACCAGACGGTGCAGAAATAACAGGATTGTCACAATATTTTAAATGTTTACATGTGTCCTGAAAATATTTTATAAATTTTTCAATAGATTTAAAATCACCTTTGTCAGCAAAGTTCATTGTATAAGTTAAATTAACACCAGCTGAAAATTGCATACTCTCATTTATAATTATCAATGGCTTGTTTGTTGCTTTTTTTAAACAATCCATTGAGTCATAGTCTAAAACATTTGCTTTAGTTGTAAATTCAACAATATTAAAATCTTCAAACCTGTAAATTTCGGCTGAGTTATTTTTATCTATTTTAGTAGCTTTGGGTTTTGCTTTTCCTAATGTTTCTATTTCTGTGTATAATTGTCTTTCGCCATAAAAATCTTCATTTTTAGATTTTGCTAAATTTTCTAAAAATTTATTATTTTCAAAACTATCTATTTTTTCAAAAAAATTTTTAACTCCTATTTCGCTTAGCATTTCAAACGGACCTTTTACCCAATTAAAACCAAGTCTCATTGCTTCATCAATGTCATTAAATTTATCCGTAACGCTTGGGACTAATGATGATGCATATTTAATTATTTTTGAAATTACTGACCAACCATATTTTCCATATTTATCTTTTCTATTGATTAAGCTCTTTAGGTCAACTTTTTCAGATTTAATATCTATTTTTTTAGATGAATAGTATTCTCCAGTTTCTAAATTGATAGCTTCTAAAATTTTTTTGTTATCGGCTTTTTTCATTCTATAAAAGCCACCCTTGCCTTTTCTTCCTGTATAACCTGTTGCTATTAATTTTTTTACAAGAGGTATTTCTTTAGCAACTATTTGAAATTCGTCTGTTTTTGGTAGTTCTTTTATAAAACTTTTAAGTACATCAGCCATTAAATCAATTCCTATTAAATCATATAAACCAAATACTCCTGTTTTTGGTATTCCCATTGGTCTTCCAAAGATTGAATCTGCTTCTTCAATGGAAAGTTTCATTTTAAATGCTTCTGTCATAGCAACTTGCATTGCATAAACTCCTACTCTATTCCCAAGAAAACCAGGTGTATCCTTGCAAATAATTGCACCTTTTCCTAATTCCTCTTCACAAAATTTTTTTAAAGAATTTATTTTATTTAAATCGTTATTTTCATTTTTTACTATTTCAAGTAACCCCATATATCTAACAGGGTTAAAAAAATGTGTAATACAAAAATCTTTTTTTTCTTCGTTTGATAATTTTTCTGACAAAACTTTTATTGGAATAGATGATGTGTTTGATGAAACTATTGCACCTGATTTTCTTTCTGTAAATATTTTTTTGTAAATATTATGTTTAATATCAATTTTTTCAACTACCGCCTCAACAACCCAGTCTGCATCTTTAACGGTATTAAAATCATCATTGATATTGCCTACCTTAATATTATTTATTTTTGACTTATCGATTAATAATGGAGGTCTTGATTTAAGAATTCTTTCTCTTGCTTTTTCACTTATTGCTGTTTTCAAATCTAACAAAGTTACTGGAACATTTGCATTACAGAGTTGAGCCGCAATACCGCTACCCATTGTCCCTGATCCTATTATGACAACTTTTTTAATTTCCATAATATTTAAAACTTGATTAAAGATTATCTATTAATGCCTCTTATTCTTTCAGATCTTCTTCTTAGAAGTTCTGCAGTAACAAGTATTAATGTTGAAAGAATAATTAAACAAGTAGCAACTGCAAGTATAGTTGGGCTTAATTGTTCTCTTAAACCCGTCCACATTTGAATTGGTATAGTAGTGTTATCCAGTCCAGCTAAAAATAATACAACCACAACTTCATCAAAAGAAGTAACAAATGCAAATAAGGCTCCAGATATCACGCCTGGTAAAATTAAAGGTAAAGTTATTTTCATGAAAGTATTAACAGGATCACTACCAAGACTTGCTGCGGCTCTAGTTACGCTATGATCGAAACCCGATAATGTAGCAGTAACAGTAATTACCACAAATGGAGTTCCCAATATTATGTGGGCTATAATAATTCCAAGATGTGTAGCTGCCAATCCAATTTTGGCAATAAAAAAGAAAATTGCAACTCCTGAAATAATAAGTGGAACAATCATTGGAGAAATTAAAGTTGCCATTATCAATCCTTTATATGGCATATGTCTGCTACTTAATCCTAGCGCAGCAACTGTTCCAAGTAATACAGCTCCAATCGTTGCGAATATTGCAATAATAAAACTATTTTTTGCGGCCATTCCCCAAGGGTTTTTGGTTCCATAAATCATATCTTCGTACCATCTTAAAGAAAATGCATCTGGATCAAGTCTTTTCATTCCTTCTGAAAAAACTAAGAACTCTTCAGCGTTAAATGAAAGTGGAAAAATTACAAACAATGGCGCTATTAAAAAGAAAAATACAAAACCACAAATTGTTAAATACGAATAGTGCCAAATTCTATAACGAGTTTCTGTATATTTGGGTAATGCCATATCTATCCTAATTTAATATTATCAATTCCAACAAGTTTGTTATAAATCCAGTAAACGACCAAGACTCCTGTTAACAACATTAATCCCATAGCCGATGCAAAACTCCAGTCTAGAGTTTCTTTCATATGGTAAGCTATTTGGTTACTAATTAATGTTCCTGATGCACCACCAACTAATGCTGGTGTAATGTAATATCCAATTGCAAGTATAAAAACCAATAAACAGCCTGCACCAATACCGGGTATTGTTAATGGAAAATAAACTTTCCAAAAAGCAACAAAAGGCGTACCCCCTAAAGATTTTCCAGCTCTCATTAAGCTAGGAGATATTGTTTTCATAACACTGTACAAAGGCAATACCATAAAAGGTAAAAGAATTTGTGTCATTGCTATATAGGTTCCAGTTTTATTATACATCATCTCTGGTCTGTTATCGTCAGCTACCAATCCTATCATGACGAAAAAATCATTTACAATTCCTTGTTGTTGTAACAAAATCATCCAGCTTGCAGTTCTAACAAGTAAAGAGGTCCAGAATGGTAAAAGCACACAAATCATTAATAAGTTGCTATATTTCATCGGGAGCGTTGCAAGTAAATGTGCAATTGGATAACCCATTAAAAAACAAAGAATTGTGACAACAACAGCTATTTCTAAAGTTCTCAGCCAAAGTATTCTGTGTATTCTTCTGTCCTTCTCAACTTGAACAACTTTCCCATCCTCGTCATAATACATATCCATACCTTTTAAGTATTTTGCCATAGTATAAGGAGGAGCTGTTCTTTTAATTGCTTGCCAATACTTTACATCTCTAAATCTTTTATGAATTTCCATAATTTGCTCTTTGGCATTACCATCCTCAAATTTTTTCATTTTTCTCCACAATTTTTTGAGAATTGTATTAAATCCATTTTTTTCTTTATTTAGTCTCTGACCTAGTTTTCCGTGTTCTTTTTTCTCTGCAAGAACTTTAAAATCTGACAAAAAACTAGCAAAAACTTCTTCTGAGGGTAGTTCCTTTCCATCCCATTGTTCCATTGCTTTAAATGTTTTTGGCAACATGTTTGTAATCATTCTGTCGTCTACACTTCTTGTAAACATCTCACCTATTGGA
>CACIPW010000006.1 GCA_902588635.1 uncultured Pelagibacteraceae bacterium
AATGAGTAAATGCTCTTGCTAATTTAAATATTTTAATTGGTTTAAGTCTTTGAATTTCTGAAGTAATTTTATTAAATCTATTTTTATTATTTTTATTTTTAATGTTTGCTTTTGACAGCAATCTTATTCTCTCTACTAAATTAAAAAAACTTTCTCCCTCCTGTTTTTTTATCACTCTCCCTAAAATATTTCCTAAGTATCTAACATCGTCCCTTAAAGATTTTGTAGGTATTCTTTCGTAATAGAGATCTCTTTTTAGCATTTGGTATAAACTATTTGCTTTATATTTTAAGTTTTACTATTTAAAGCTGACTTTACAGTTTCTCCCATAACTGATGGGTTTTTTGAAATAGTAACTCCACATTCCTTTAAGAGTTCAACTTTTTCGACTGCGCTTTCTCCATAAGCGGAAACTATTGCTCCTGCATGCCCCATGACTCTTCCTTTTGGTGCTGTCAATCCTGCTATGTAAGCTATAATTGGTTTTTTCATGTTTTCTTTTGCAAATTTTCCTGCTGCTACTTCTTGTGGCCCACCTATTTCACCAATCATCAAAACTGCTTCCGTTTCCTTATCTTCTTCAAATTTTTCTAAAATATCTTTAAAAGAACTTCCGTTAATGGGATCACCTCCAATTCCTACGCTTGTTGAAACACCGATGTTTAAGTTTTTTAATTGTTGAGCAGCTTCATATCCAAGGGTACCTGATCTTCCTATAATTCCTACTTTTCCTTCTTTGTATATATGTCCTGGCATAATGCCTAACATTGCTTTTCCAGGACTAATAACTCCTGCGCAATTTGGACCTACTAGAGTCATTTTTTCTTTTCTAGAATATCTTCTCATGTATCGTTTAATTTTAATCATGTCGTGCGAAGGTATTCCATCAACTATCGCAACGCACGTCTTAATACCAGCATCAGCTGCTTCCATTGCTGAGTCTGCAGCAAAAGCTGGTGGAACAAATAAAATTGAAGCTGTTGCACCAGTGTTTTTTACTGCTTCTTTAACAGTGTTAAACACTGGAAGGTTAAGATGTTTCAATCCACCTTTTCCAGGAGTAACTCCTCCAACTACATTTGACCCGTACTTTATCATTTCTTCAGCGTGGAAAGATCCCATTTTTCCAGTAAAACCTTGAACGATAATTTTGGTTTTTTTATCTATTAAAACTGACATGTTTATTTTCCTAAAGCTTTAACTGCTTTGTTTGCAGCATCTTCTAAAGTATTAGCTTCTATATAATTTATTTTACTTTCTTTTAAAATTTTATTTCCTTTTTCTACGTTTGTTCCTGCTAATCTAATCACTAAAGGAACTTTGATTTCTATTTTTTCCAATGCTTGCACTATACCCTCAGCAACCCAGTCACATCTGTTAATTCCTGCAAAAATATTAACTAGTATAACCTTAACTTTTTCATCCATAGATATTAATTTAAAAGCTTTAACTATTTTTTCTGGAGTTGCTCCACCACCAACGTCCAAAAAATTTGCTGGTTCGCCTCCAGCCAACTTAATCATGTCCATAGATGCCATGGCTAGACCCGCACCATTAATTATATTTCCTATATTTCCTTCTAAACTTACATAATTAAGGCCTCTATCTGATGCATAAACTTCATTGGCATTTTCTTGAGTTTTATCTCTTAATTCCGAAACTTGATTTCTTCTAAATAAAGCATTGTTATCAAAACTCATTTTGCAATCTAAAGCTAATATTTGATCTTGATTTGAAATAACCAATGGGTTCACTTCTACCATGGTTGCATCTAATTCGCTAAATGCTCTATAACATCCAATAATTGTATCTGCCATTCTTGCTATTAACTTTGGTTCAATTTTTAACCCAAAAGCTATTTCTCTTGCTTGAAATTTTTGCATTCCAACAGCAACTTCAATTTTAGATCTAATTATAGTTTCTGGTTTCTTCTTGGAAATTTCTTCAACACTCATTCCACCTTCAGTAGATGCCACTACCATTATGCTTTCTGAACTACGATCAAATACTAGTCCTAAATATAATTCTTTTTTAATTTCTGTTGCTTCTTCTATATAGACTCTATTTGTAATTTTTCCTTCTGGACCTGTTTGATTTGTAACCAGCTTTTTACCAAGAAGTTTGTCGGCTGCTTGAGCAACTTCTAGTACGCTATTACAAATAATTATACCGCCTGCTTTTCCTCGTGCTCCAGAATGAACTTGTGCTTTAACAACCCATTTTGATCCTCCAAGTTCTCTTGCTTTATTTTCTGCATTCTCAGGACTGTAAACAATTCCTCCTCTTGGAATTGTAACTCCAAATCCTGAAAGTATTTTTTTTGCCTGATACTCGTGTATATCCATTTTATTTACCTTGAATAAGTTTATCTATATTTACAATATTTTCTGCCATACGTGCTGATGCAGCATCAATCATTCTTCCATCTAGTTGTGCGGCACCTTTTCCTTCTTTTGCAGCCTTATCTAATTCTTCAATAATTCTTTTTGCTTTTTTTACTTCAGATTCTGGAGGAGAAAAAACTTTATTTGCTAGATCAATTTGTGATGGGTGTATTGCCCACTTACCTTCAATTCCAATTGCAGCTGCTCTTTTAGCTGACGCTATATACGCATCAGGATCATTAAAATCTCCGAATGGTCCATCAATTGCTCTTAGCCCATACGCTCTACAAGTCATAACAAGTTGGGATAATCCATGATGCCATTGATCACCTGGATAATCTGGATTTAATCCTCCTATCACAACAGTTCTAGCTCTTAAACTTGCAGCATAATCTGCTACACCAAAGTGAAGAGCTTCTAATCTGTCGCTAGACTTTGCAATTTCTTTTATATTTGACATTCCTAAAGCTGTTTCAATTAAACATTCAATTCCTATTTTATTTTTAATTTTTTTATTAGTTTCAATTTGGGTTAATAAACAGTCGACCATATAAACATCACTAGCAGTGCCTGCTTTAGGCAATAATATTGTGTCTAACTTATCACCTGTTTCTTCTACGATCTCTACTAAGTCACGATACATGTAGTGAGTATCTAAGCTATTAATTCTTACAGAAATAGTTTTTCCTTTTTCACTCCAATTAATTTCTTTAAGTGCTTTAATAACATTCTGACGTGCGGGAATTTTGTCGTTTGGAGAAACAGCGTCTTCAAGATCTAAAAAAATATAATCAGCATTCGAATTTAAAGCTTTTTCGAACATTTTAGGTGATGATCCTGGTACAGCTAATTCACTTCTCTGCAACCTGGGCTTTGCTGGTTTGTAATATTTGTGGCTCATAAATATAGTATAATTTTTTATACCAGGGGAAAAATACTATAATTAAGGTATTGTTTTTATATATAATTTTTAGATATTTAAAAAAAACTTTAATAAGGTTTTTGCTTTTGTTACTGATTCACCATGAAATTTACAGGGGGGACATTCTAAGTCATGACTTTTCCAACTAAAGCTAAATATGTGATTATAGGTGCTGGAATTCATGGTTTAAGCACTGCATGGCACTTAGCAGAAAAAATTAAAAAAAATGGAAACGGATCCAATAACGATATTGTTGTTATTGACAAAGGTGGAATAGCTTCTGGAGCAAGTGGAATAGCTTGTGGAGTTGTGAGAAATAATTATTTTCAACCTGCCATGAGAGAGCTTATGGCACATAGTGTAAAAATTTGGGAAAGTGATCCAAAAAAATTTAGCTATCATCCTGTTGGTTACATGCAAATTAGCCCTGAAAGCATGAGAAAAGATGTGACTACAATTTATGAACAACAAAAAGCAATTGGTTATGAATCTACATTTATTGAAGGAGAAAAAGATTCTGCAGAGTATATGAAAAACATGTTTGATGATTGGCAAGCTAAAGGTATTACCTCTGTATTACACGAAAAAAGAGGTGGTTACGCAAATAACTCTGCGGCAATTTACGGAATAGCTGATAAAGCTGAAGCTTTAGGAGTAAAAATTATTACAGGAACAGAAGTTACAGGGTTTAAAAGAGGAAGTAACAGTAAAGCAGTAACGAGTGTTGAAACATCAAAAGGCACTATTGATTGTGAACAAGTAGTAGTTGGTGCTGGACCATGGGTAAAAACTTTTTGGGACAAACTTGAACTACCAAACAAAATTTCAATTAAAGATGATAAAGGAAATATGCATGATAATTTACCAATGTGGAAGTATTGGTTTTTAACAGAAGGAGTTTTAGGAGTTGATCCAAATTTTCAAAAAACTAACGATGGTAAAATGCCTCCAGTAATTCATGTTGATAGCGATGCGCCTTTGTATTCAGATGTAGACAAGTCTTTAATAACAGACAAAATGTGGGGAATATATTATAAGCCAGATTTTAATTTTAATGGAGTTCAAGGTGGAGCTGCTCCTTATGAATTAAGTAAGCCAGCAGGCGAAGTTAAAGTTGATCCTTATGGAATTGATTCACCTGAGTATCAAACAACAGATGAATTTGCGCACATGTGGTGTTCAGCATTAGCTCATTGCCAAAAAAGATTTGAAGGAAAAATTAATGTTTATCATAAAGGTCCATCAGGCGGATTAGGATGTTTTACTCCAGATTCATTTCCAATCTTCGATCGTTTTTGTGAAAATGTTTATTTTATTGCAGACTCAAATCATGGATACAAAATGATTGGTGTTGGAGAGTTGGTTGCTGATGAAATACTAGGCAAGGAAAAAGATTTGTTAAAACCATTTAGATTCAACCGATACGAGAAAGGTGAACTGCACCCTACTTCGAGCAGCCCTTTCCCTTGGAGTTAAACTAACTATGGTGGACACAAATTAAAATATCAGCTAACTTTTATTTTATAAAAAATTTCTTTAAGGGGGAAAATGACTGATCTAGAAAAACATGTAAATCGAACAGGTAGAGATAAACTAGTAAAAAAAGTTAGAGAAAAAATTAACGAATTAGGAATTACATACATTTATTACCAATTTATATCTGTAACAGGACGTGTTGTTGGTAAAGGAATTCCCGCAGACCATTGGGAAAGAACTGCAGAAAAAGGTTTTCAATTAGTTTATGGATCTACTGCCAACTTATTTGTAGACAGACACAAAAATTATATCGGTTACGGCCCTGAAGCTATGGAACTTGTTGGTATACCTGACCCCGAAACTTTCTGTCAATTACCTTGGGACAAAAGGGTTGGAAGAGTTTTTGTTACATGTTTTAGGAATAGAGAAGAAAGACAAAATCCAGGTGGTCATTTAACTTCTGATTGCAGAGGTAACTTGAAAATTTTTATGGATGAATTTGAGAAAAAACATGGTCTAGAATTAAGAGTTGGAACAGAACCTGAAATGATGTGGTTGACAAAAAATCCTGACGGAACTCCTACTGGAGCAGGTTTTTCTAAACCATACTGTTATCACATTGATCAATTTGAATCATTGAGGCCTGTTTTCATGAAAGTAATTGAGTACGCTTCAGCCATGGGTTTAGATATGATCCAAGGTGACCATGAAGATGCACCTGGACAATTAGAATTAAACTGGACATATGATAATGTTTTAAGAAACGCTGATAGACTTTCTACTTATAGACAAATTTGTGCTCAAGTAGCAAGAGAACATAATTTAATAGCATGCTTTATGACAAAACCATTTATGGGTGTGTCTGCAAGTGGTTGCCATACAAACATGTCTTTATGGAAAGGCGGAAAGGTTGTAACAAACAAATTAGGTAATAAAAAATTACCTGGGGTAGAAGAAGTGTTTGGATATGTGCAGGGAGGCACAAATACTTTTATGCCTGATACTAAAGATATGCAGTTACCAGGTAAAATTGGTTTACAGTCCATTGCTGGAATAATGGAACATTTGCCTGCTTTAACTGCTTTAGGATCTTCAACAGTTAATTCTTACAGAAGACTTTGGGATCAAGGTTTCTGGGCTCCAGTTTATGCTGATTGGGGATATCAAAACAGAACTTGTGGCCTAAGAGTATCAGCTCCTGGAAGATTTGAGTATAGATCAGTTGACTCTATGCATAATCCATATCTTTTAGGTGCAGCTTTATTAAAAGCGTGTGATCATGGTATTTCAGAAAAACTAACACCTTCTAAGCCTGAATCTAGAAGCATGTATGAAGCTAAAAAAGCAGGTAAAGATGTTAAAAAACTTCCATTGAGTCTGGGAGAAGCTCTAGATAGATTATCTGAAGATGAAGTAATTAAATCAGCAATGCCTGATGAAATGTATAAAGTTTTTCATTGGTATAAAAATGATGAATGGGAAAAATTCTTAGGTGCTACCACCCAATGGGATCTTGATACATACTTAGATTGTTTACCGTAGTAATAATAGAAACAAAAAGGGAATAAATATATGTGTGGAATAGCAGGATTAATTCATAGAGGAAAATCTTCAAACGTAGGTGAAGAATTACAAAATATGCTTCAAGCCTTAAAGCATAGAGGACCTGACTCAACTGGATATGCCCTTTATGCCAATAACGATGGTCAAAACTTTATATTGAGATTTAAAGTGGGTGAAAACGTTGGAGAAGGTAGTACATCTGTAAATGAAGATGAAAGTGTTTATGACGAAAGAAAAAAAATTGTAGATAAAAAACTTTCAGAATTAGGTGCTCCTATTATTAAGGAAGAAAAATTAACTCCCTATTCCTATAGATATGAAGTTCAATATGGCAAAGATCTAATGTGGTTTTCACAAGCAATTGAAAGTATTGAAAATGTTGAGATACTTTCTATTGGAAAATCTCTTGAACTTATAAAAGATCTAGGTGACGCTACTGCTGTATCGGAAAGATATGGATTAAATAAAGTGCAAGGAACTCATGGAATAGGTCATGCAAGAATGGCGACTGAGTCTGGTGTGGATATTAAGTCAGCACATCCTTTTTGGGGTTATCCTTTTGCGGATGTTTCTGTGGTTCATAATGGCCAATTAACAAATTATTGGAACAATAGAAGAGCACTTGAAAATAAAGGAATGCGTTTTATGTCTGAATGCGATTCAGAATTAATTGCAGTTTTCCTTGCTGAAAAAATGAGAAATGGAGCAACCTTAGAAGAAGGAATGAGAGAAAGTCTTACAGGACTTGATGGTGTTTTCACTTATTTTGTTGCAACAAAAGATTCTTTAGGAATGGCAAAAGATACAATGGCTGCAAAACCATTAGTATTATACGAGTCAGATGATTTAGTAGCTATGGGATCAGAAGAAATTGCAATTAGATCTATCCTTCCGCAAGAAATAGATACTTATGATCCTTTTGATGGAGAGGTTAAAGTATGGCAAACCTAAAAACAGCTGAGAAAAAAACAAAAGCCCAATCAATGGGAATGCATACTGAAGTTTTAACAGGAAAAACTCAACAAAAATTTTTTAACCCAGACGAAGCAGAAAATTTCTTCTATTGGGGAACTCATGATGTTGATTTTAATAAAAGAACTGAATTAGATGTTAAAGATTTGGATTGCAAGCAAGCAAACGAGAAAATTGATATACTTATGAGTGAAGGTTACGGAACAATTGTAATTAAAAATCCACAAGGAAAACACAGTTTAGGTGTTGGAATATTAAACAAACTTAATTTAATTTTTGAAGGAAGTTTAGGTTATTTTGGTGTTGGCGCAATAGATGGTCCAATAGTTACAGTTAAAGGTCGTGTGGGTTGGTCCTGTGCTGAAAATATGATGGCAGGAAAAGTTGTTATAGAAAAAAACGCTGGATCATGTTTCGGCGCAGCTATTAGAGGTGGCGATTTAATTTGCAAAGGAAGTGTAGGAGCAAGAACTGGAATTGACCAAAAAGGTGGCTCTATAATTGTTGGTGGAGACGCTGGTGCATTTACAGGTTTCATGATGCAAAGAGGAAGAATTGTTATTTTGGGAGATGTAGGAATTAACCTTGGAGACTCCATGTATGATGGAACAATATATGTGGGTGGAAAAATTGGTTCATTTGGTAGTGACGCAGTGGAATCGCCTATAACTAAAAGTGATATAGATTGGTTGACTAGAAAACTTAAAGTAGCAGAAATTGGAAGCAATGTTGATTTATCAAAAATGACTAAGGTTGTTGCTGGTAAAAAACTTTGGAACTATGACGCTCTAGAACCAACAGAGAGAAAAGGAGCTATATAATGGCAAAAAAGAAAAATGGAAATGGTAAAAGCGAGTTTGCAAAAAGAAATAAAAGCTTACTAGGTTATAATTCTATTTTTACTCCAGAAGTAATTGACGATATTCACATTAAAGCCCAGTTAGGAAGATACAGAATGCGTGGAATGGCATTGATGAAAAAAATTCCAACATTTGATGACTTGGTATTTTTACCAGGAACTTTAACAAGATTTGTAATTGAAGGTTATAGAGAAAAATGTGAAACAAAAACTGTGATAGGTCCAGGATGTGAAAATCCAATCGAACTAGATATTCCAGTTTATATAACAGGTATGAGTTTTGGTGCTCTTTCTTATGAAGCTAAAACTGCTCTAGCACGAGGTGCAACAATGGCTGGAAGTGCTACTTGTTCTGGTGAAGGTGGAATGATTCCTGATGAAAGAAGATATTCTGAAAAATGGTACTATCAATGTATTCAATCTAGATATGGATTTAATCCTCATCACGCTCAACTTGCTGACGCGATAGAAGTATTTATAGGACAAGGACAAAAAGTTGGAATGGGAGGACATTTGATGGGTCAAAAAGTTACTGATCAAGTAGCTGAAATGAGATCTTTACCTGCGGGAATTGACCAAAGATCACCTGCTAGACATCCGGACTGGCTAGGGCCAGATGATTTATCTTTAAAAGTTAAAGAACTTAGAGAATTAACTAAAAACAAAATACCGATTCAATTAAAACTTGGAGCAGCTAAAGTTTATGATGATGTTCGTATGGCTGCGAAGTGTGAACCAGACTCTATTTTTTTAGATGGAATGGAAGGTTCAACTGGTGCAGGACCTCACATAGCTGCTGCAAATACTGGTATTCCAGGTATTGCTGGCATAAGAGAGGCCAGAAGAGCTTTGGACGATGTTGGTAAAACAGGAAAAGTAACATTAATTTATGCTGGTGGTGTTAGGGATGGTGCTGATATGGCGAAAGCTTTGGCGCTAGGTGCTGATGCAATAGCAATTGGAACAGGAGCATTAATGGCTTTGAACTGTAATAAAGAAATTCCAGAATCTAATTTCGAAAAAGAAATGGGAGTGCCTGCAGGTCATTGTTATCACTGTCATACTGGTCGTTGTCCAGTTGGTGTTGCAACTCAAGATCCAAAATTAAGAAAAAGATTAAATCCGGATGATGCTGCATTAAGAGTTTACAATTATTTACACTCAATGACTTTAGAAGCACAATTGTTAGCAAGAGCATGCGGTAAAACAAATATACATTCTTTAGAGCCAGAGGATATGGCAGCATTAACTATGGAAGCTTCTGCGTTAGCAAAAGTTCCTTTATCAGGTACAAATCATACTGTAGGAGTTGACGACTTTCATAAAATTTAGGGATACTTATGGCAAAAAAAAAGAAAAATAAAAAAAAAAGCATTAAAGAAGTTAAAGGTCAGCTAGGGAAAAAGAAAGAAACAGCTAGAGAAAAAATGATTGGTCAGACTATTGGTTATAGATACGACGTAAACTTATTGCCTGATTATAAAAAACTTACTCCATTTCTAAAAAAATATATTGAACATATGGGTTGGGATGATCTTAACTGGCTAGAAGATGTTCATATGGGTTATGAAGAAGACAGGCCAGCTGTATTTGACAGAAATGCTAATGGCTGGGTAACAATTCCTAAAAAAATTAAATTACCTGATAACCAACAAGATAGAGATATGATTGCAAGAGAACTGCTAGTTAAATTTCAAATGTCGCCAAACCATCCATTGGTTGATCTTAAAAAAGCTTATTTAAAATTTTAATTAAATTACTCGCCTCATAGTTGAATATAAATTTAGTAAGTTAAAATTTATGTTGGTTTTCCTGTACTTATAATAAATATATCTAAAAAAAACGGTTGTTCTCCCTGTGGCTAAATCTATCATGAGCACATTAAAATAAATATGGGAGGAAGATTATGACTGATCAATTAGGCGCCCTTACAACTATATTTACAGAATTTTACTACTGGATAACAGTGGTACTTATGTTTTTAATTCACGTAGGTTTCTGTATGTATGAGGTAGGCGCATCACGTTATAAACACCACCAACATACTTTAATGAAAAACACAATGTTAATACCGCTAGTAACGGTAACTTGGTTTTTCTTTGGTTGGTGGATATACTGGGCATTTCCAACAGGACCAGGACTAGCACCTTCAATTATGAATGAAAGTGCCGCACTAATAACAGATGAATCAACATTTAGTGCTAAGTGGTATGTACCTAATAGCAACCTTATGGCTATTAATTTAGGAGATCATATCTCTGGAGTATTCTGGGCTGCTTTCTTACTATTCTCATGGACAGCTGCATCAATCGTTTCTGGTGCTGTAATTGAAAGAATTACAACATTTGCTTTTGGAATTTTAGCAATAGCAATTGGATCAGTATTCTGGACAATAGACGCTGCTTGGGGATGGCACTTTGATGGTTGGATGCTTAAATTATTAGGGTATCATGATGCTTATGCATCTGGAGTAATTCACGCAATTGCCGGAGGATTTGCTTTGGGTATTCTTATGGTTTTAGGACCAAGAATAGGTAAATTTTCATCAAGTGGTGAACCAAGAAATATAGGACCAAGAAATCCTTGGCTAGTAACAGTTGGATTATTTTTAATTTATACTGGCTTCTGGGGATTCTATGCGGCATGTAATATACCGATATTTGATCTTGGACCTGAGTATGGAATGGAAGGCGTAACTTACTGGACAGCAACGAACATATATGTAACCCCTACTACACTTAGTGGTATTACAATGAACTTCTTGATGTCATTATCGGGTGGTTTATTAGCTGGATATGTGGTCGCTAAAGGTGATCCTTTTTGGACATACTCAAGTGGACTAGCAGGTATCATCTGTGCTTCTGCAGGAAATGACTTATATCATCCAATTCAAGCAATGATCATTGGTGGAATTGGTGTTGTTATTGCATACAATCTACATTACTGGGTTGAACGTACGTTCAAAATAGACGATGCAGTTGGAGCGGTAGCAGTACATGGTTATGCAGGATTTGCAGGACTTGTAATTTGCGGTTTTGTTCTAAATGGCTATCCATCATCTGGATACAGTGTTGGAGCTATGTGGGATGGAGCAACATACGCATCAATTAATCCATTAGGAATGTTTATTGGTGCATTAATTATGTTCTTTGTTCTTGGATTAATACCGGGCTGGATTATCGCTAAAGTACTTCATGGAATGGGTAAACTTAGAATTCCAAGAGAAGTAGAAATAGCAGGTCTAGACTATAACATGATGGAAGCTTCTAGAAATGATGAAAAAGCAGTTTCCTCATCAACTAGGTAAAGGAGATAAATATGGCTACAGTAACAAACTGGATCGATCATCTCAGCGCTAAAGAAGTTGCCGGAGCAGTTTATCCGGGAGCTGGATCTATTGAGACTATGCTAGTGATAATTGGAGTGGTTCTATGGATAGGATGGCATGTAATAACTGCCATGTCTGAAGACGAAGAACTAACAAAATTAGCTAGAAAAAGACATAGTGCAAACGATCATAAAAGCAATATTACCGATTGGTAATTAATTAAATTAATTTAAGGGCGTATTCTCTAAAATGCGCCCTTAAGTTTTAAAATCATAATATCAAATGACTGATTTTAGAGATAGAAAACTTTCAGAAAACATAGAGGAAGATAAAAATAAAACTCCAAGTAAAATGGCTAGATTGGCTTGGCCTAAGGCTAAATACGGAGTAATTTTAGCTATAATTATAATTATAGTTGTGAATGCAATATTTTATTGGGAAACAATTATTTCATTTTTTAAATAAAAATATGCTAGATTAATTTATGGCAAAAAATTTATCCTCTATAGCAAAATTAAAAAAAATTAAATATTTCCTAATTAGTTTTGTTGATTTGTTTGGTGTACTAAGATCAAAATTAGTACCTGCTCAAGCTATCAGTGAAATGCAAAAAAATGGAGCTGGATTTGCGGGATTTGCTACATGGTTAGATATGACACCAGCTGACACAGACATGTTCGCTATTCCTGACCCTGATAGCTTAATTCAACTACCTTGGAATAAAGAGGTTGGTTGGTTAGCTTCGGATTTATGGATGGGTGGTAAACCGGTAAAGGCATCTCCAAGAGTAATGTTAAAAAATCAAATAGAAAAGCTTTCAAAAAAAGATTTAGTTATGAAATCTGGTGTCGAATGTGAATATTTTTTAATTTCACCTGATGGCTCAAAAATTGCAGACGAACGAGATACTCAATCTAAACCTTGTTATGACCAATCAGCATTAATGAGAAGATATGATTTAATAAAAGAAATATGTGATAGCATGATTGAACTTGGATGGAATCCTTATCAAAATGATCACGAGGACGCTAACGGTCAATTTGAGATGAATTGGGATTATTCTGATTGCTTAACTACAGCAGACAGACATACTTTTTTTAAATTTATGGTTAAATCTTTAGCTGAAAAACATGGTTTAAGAGCTACTTTTATGCCTAAACCTTTTCAAAATTTAACTGGAAATGGATGTCATGCTCATATTTCTTTATGGAAAGACAAACAAAACAAATTTTTAGAAACTGGTGATAGGTTAGGTTTAAGTAAAACTGCTTATAATTTTTTAGGTGGAATTATGAAATTGGCTCAACCGCTTGCAGCATTTTTTAATCCAACGGTAAATAGTTATAGAAGAATAAATGCACCTCCAACTAAATCAGGAGCTTCTTGGTCTCCAAGTAGTATTTCGTATTCTGGAAATAATAGAACTCACATGATCAGAGTACCAGATCCAGGAAGATTTGAATTAAGGTTGATGGATGGATCATCAAACCCTTATCTACTTCAAGCAGGTGTAATTGCTGCTGGCTTGGATGGTCTTAACAATAGAACTGATCCAGGAGAACCTCTAACTTGTAATATGTATACAGATTATAAAAACTATTCACATCTTAAAAAATTACCTGATGAAATTGAAGAATCAATTAAAGAACTTGAAGACAACAAAGAACTTAAGGAAGCTTTTGGAGAAGATGTAATAAATAGCTATATAAAATTAAAAAAAGAAGAACTTGATGAATTTAATAGACAAGAATCGTTTAATAAAAAAGATCCAATTACTGAATGGGAAAGAAAAAATACCCTTGATTGTTAATATAAATGAAAACAATCAATCAAGATAATATTTGGTCAATTTCTTCATTTTTAGAGAATAAAAAATATAACTTTAGCAAAGAAAGTATTTTACATGTACTTCCTGCGAAAGATATAGATGAAGCTTACAAAACAATTTCAAAATGGAATAATTATTCGCCAACTCCATTAATACATTTAAATAAACTTACTGAAAAATTAAAATTTAACAAAATATTTTATAAAGATGAATCAAATAGGTTCAATTTAAAATCGTTTAAAGCTTTAGGTGGAGCTTATGCGGTAGAAAAAGTAACAAAAGGAAATAAAGATATGGTTGTTTCTACTGCTACAGCAGGGAATCATGGAAGATCAGTTGCATGGGGATCAAAAAAATTAGGACTAAAATGTAAAATTTTTATCAGTGAATATGTAAGTGAGTTTAGAGCAAAAGTAATGCGAAGCTTTGGTGCAGATGTAATAAGAGTCAAAGGAAATTATGATAACTCCTTAAAAGAGTGTATTAAACAATCAAAACAAAATAATTGGCAAATCGTCCAGGACGTTGCATGGCATGATTATAAGTTGGTACCGAAATTAACTATGGCAGGATATTCTGTAATGATGAAAGAAATTTCGGAACAGATTAAAGATGAAAAAATTTCACACGTAATACTTCAAGCAGGGGTCGGTGGAATGGCAGCTGCAATGGTAGCTGGTATAGCTAGATATTTGGATAATGTTCCTAAAATTATTGTAGTAGAGCCTGAAAGTGCCGCATGCGTTTTAGAAAGTATTAAAACTGGCAAAATAGAAAAAATTTCTATTAAAAAAGAAAGTTTAATGGGTGGAATGTCTTGTGATGAAGTGTCTTTAGTTCCTTGGGAAATATTAAAAAATTCTACAAGTCATTGTGTAACTGTTTCTGACAATTGTATTTCTAAAACTGTTAAATCTCTTGCAAATTGTGAATTTAGTGATGAAAAAATTGTTGGAGGAGAATGTTCAACTCCAGGAATTATAAGTTTAGTTGGAATGAGCAAAGATACTAAGATTAAAAAAAAAATAAATCTTAATGAAAATTCGAATGTATTATTATTTGGTTGCGAAGGTGACGCAGATGAAGAGCTATACCAAAAATTATTAACCGCATAAAAATGCGAAAAATATATAAAAAAAAAACAGAAAATGTAGATTTTTATAAAATCTTTAAACCTGAACTTACACCTAAAAAAATGTTAGAATTAGGAGTGTTTGGTGGTGCATACTTTGGATCAAATACAAAAGAATATCCAAGATCCTGGTTCAAAAATGCAAAATTAAGCAAAAAATTTGATGTAAAGTTAAATAGATTTAAAATTAAAGCAGGTTTATCAAGAAAAGCTTGGCAAGATAAAGGCTGGATTTTTAAACAAGACCCACTTGGATGGTTTCAGTGGTACTGTAGATTTTCAAATGGAAGACGCAATCCAAAGATTGACCAAATTCAAATCAAAAGATGGAAGAATTTTATTAGACATGTGAAAGCAATAAAAAAAAACTGCGAAGAAGGAGATATGAGTTGTAGAAGAAGACAGAGACAAGCTATACTTCAATGGGCCTATAATCCTTTTATTTAGTTTTAAAATCTATACCGTACTCAGATCTTGGTCCTTTACGAAGACCAAAAGGTCCTGAAAAAAATAATGTTATAGGTTTAGTTCCGGGTTTTAAATCAACTCTATGCAAATTATTAGCTGATCTAAAACCAACATAGCCTGGAGGTCTCCAGTATTTTCCACTTTTTAATGTTTCCCAATATCCATCTTTTAAGATTATGGTCATATATGGAAATGTATGGTTGTGAACTCCTTCTCCGTGATCATCTGCAAGAATTTCATGTACTAAAATATTAAATGGAAACCACTTGGGCCTATGTCTAAATAAAAGATAATATCTATTTATCCAAGGCTTCGCCTCGTTAAATTTTGAATGTGAAGGACCTCTGTCTAAAACTAATCTTTTTCTGCCCAATTTTTCCAAAAGATTTAAAAACATTTTTAATTAAGCTTTATAATAGAATTTTGTTCAATTATAAATAGACTTTGGTTTAACACAAATGGTCTTGATATTTTTTTATTATCAATTTTAAGAATGGTGGTTGTACGTCCTGTTAAGATATCTATAATAAATAATCGTCCATTGTTAGTTGTTAAATAAACATTATTTGTCCCAACTATAAAACCTATTGGTACGATTTTTTTTCTTTTCTTTTTGCTATATTTTTGAAAAATATCAGTAGACCTAACGACGTTTCCATTTTTTTTATTAACTATAACTAAAAAGCCCTCCATAGTAATTGTAAAAATTAGGTCACCAACTAAAGTTGGTCTTAAGCTAGAATTTATTTTTTGCTTCCAATTTAAGGATCCATTTTTTATATCTAGGGAATAAAATTCATTTTTATTATTAGAAAGCAAAATTAAATTTTTAGAAGCAATTAAATCAGATGTGTTTAAAGAAAATGTATCTTCATAAATTGCAGTCGATTGTGTTGGTGTTTGCCAGAGCATATTTCCAGTTTGAATATCAACAGCGCTTATATCTCCAAGTGAATTATTAAAAAATATTTTGTCATCAACAATTAATAAAGACAATTTTTTTGTTGATTTTATAAATGATTTTTCTGTTTTAAATTGCCAAATTTCAGTACCATCTTCTATTGAATAACATCTTAAAACATTATTAAGGTCTATTACAAAAAATCTATCTTTGTAAATTTTTACTTGAGAATTAAACGGAGATGAATTTTTTTTCATCCATATCAAATCTCCAGAGTTAATATTTATTGCATAAAATTTTGCAATACTGTCAGCAACTATCAAGATTTCTTTATTATTAGCAAAAGATAGTAGAGGTTTTAATTTTTGGTCGGGTTTGTCGTAAAAATTTTGTTTCCAAATTAGTTTTGAAGAATTGTCAAATTTTAATATTGATCCTTTGTTATCAAAAAAAATTAAATTATCATTATCAAATACAATTTCTGGCTCTATATAATTAAAATTATCTATTTTTGAAAATCTAAATCTTGAGCTTTTTTTTAAATTACCATCATAGTTGATTCTTCCATTGTTATTGTCAAAATTATTAATAAAACTATTTTTTATAATCTTTCCAGAAAGTTTTATTTTCAAATTTGAATTTAATTCGTTTTCAAATATCTCATCCTTTTTAAATATTTCTGTTATTGTGGAATTATCTTCTACTTGTATTTTTTTTTCTTTTGTCCAAAACTTAGATTTACTATTTAGAGAGCAGTTTGCTGTTAAAAAAAAAATAATAAAAGCAAGTATAATTATTTTATTCACTAAAATCTCTATTTAATCTTTTCTGTGATTCTTTTTTAATTGATAAATCACTTTTTTCTAAACTCATGATTTTCTGAAAAAATTCTTTTGATTTTTGTTTTTCATTTTTAAAATAAAAATATTCTGCCATTAAATAAAGTGCATGTGATTTCCAAATACTTTCAGAATTTATTATTGGATTTAAAATTTTAATAAGATTATTTTCAGTTTCAAATTCTGAATTAAACAAAGCTTTTTTATAAATTACCAAATTTTTAATCTCTTTCTCTAAATTGGTATCATTTATTATTACATCAAAAAGTTCATTAATTTTATTGGTTTCGGTAACAATATCTTGATCTAATAAGAAATATAAAGATAAAGGAGAATAAGTTTTGTCTTTTTTTTTTATAATATTTATCAATTTTTCTTCGACGTTTTTTTTATTTCCTGAAAAATAATCTATCGTTGCTTGACTATATTCGTCTGCAATTTTAATCTTATTCTTTTTTTGAAAGTCTTGATAAATAAAATATCCAAAAAAAATTAGTACAATAGTTGCAAATATTGTAATTAATTGATTTTTAAATTTAATTAAAAAATCTTTAATTCTTTGGTTTTTACTATTTATTTCCGTTGCTGTTATATTTTCATCCATAATTAAATCATATTTCTCAAGACATATTGAAGTATTCCACCATGTTTATAGTACTCCAATTCATTTTTTGTATCAATTCTGCATAATGCTTTAATTTTTTTAATATCTCCATTGGCATACTTTATATGTAACTTAATTTCTTCAGATGGATTAATACCTTTCTCCAAGTTTATTACACTTATTAATTCTGAACCTTTTAAATTCAGTTTTTTTCTATCCATATTTTCAATAAATTGTAGTGGCAATATTCCCATTCCTATTAGATTTGATCTATGTATTCTTTCGAAACTTTCGGCTATTACAGCTTTAATACCAAGAAGTTTTGTACCTTTTGCTGCCCAATCTCTTGAAGAACCAGTTCCATATTCTTTGCCTCCAATAACTATCAAGTCTGTACCTCTTTTTTTATACTCTACAACCGCATCATAAATCGGCATTACTTTTCCTTGAGGATAAAGTTTCGTAAATCCACCTTCCGTTTCTGGTGTCATTTCATTTCTAATTCTTATGTTTGCAAATGTTCCTCTCATCATAACTTCATGGTTTCCTCTTCTTGATCCATAAGAATTATAATCTTTTTGTAAAACTTGATGCTCCATAAAATACTCGCCTGTTGGACTTTCTTTTTGAATAGATCCTGCTGGAGATATGTGGTCGGTTGTAACCATGTCACCTAAGATCACCAATGGTCTTGCATCTTTTATTTCTTTAAATCCTTCTGGTTCTTCTGAAAGATCATCGAAAAAAGGTGGTTTTTTTACATAAGTTGATCCTTGATCCCAATTATAAATACTGCTTTTGTCAGTTTTAATTTTTTGCCATTGGATTGGTCCTTCTGAGACGTTTGAGTATCTTTTAACAAACATTTCGGCATTTAATGATTGTCTTAAAGTTTCTTCTATTTCTTTATTTGAAGGCCATATATCTTTTAAATAAATTTCTTTACCATTTTTATCTTTTCCTAAATGGTCTTTGTATAAATCAATTTCCATATGTCCAGCTAGAGCATATGCAACAACAAGTGGTGGTGAAGCTAAATAGTTTGCTTTTATGTGTGGTGAGATACGACCTTCAAAATTTCTATTGCCAGATAAAACTGATACAGCATATATATTTTTCTTTTTAATTGCTTCAACAATATTGTTGGGTAGAGGGCCTGAGTTTCCAATACAAGTTGTGCATCCATATCCTACTAAATTAAACCCTAATTCATCTAAATACTTGTTTAGTCCAGATTTTTCCAAATAGTCAGTTACTACTTGCGATCCAGGTGCTAACGAAGTTTTTACCCAAGGTTTTGTTTTCAAACCAAGCTCTACTGCTTTTTTTGCTAACAGGCCTGCTCCAATTAAAACATTTGGGTTGGATGTATTTGTGCATGATGTTATTGCGGCAATTAATATGGAACCATCTTTAATTTCAAAATCAGTTTCATCAACTTTTGAAATATTTTTTTTTTTTCTTCCTGAGTTATTTTCAAGTACTTTTTTAAACCCTGATGATGCTTCATTTAATAAAACTTTATCTTGAGGTCTTTTTGGTCCAGAAATTGTTGGAACAACTGAAGACATGTCTAATGAAATAGTGTCACTAAATTGAATATCTTCGCTTACCCATAAGCCTTGTTCTTTTGCATATTTTTCTACAGTAATAACTGTATGTTCATCCCTTCCTGAAAATCTTAAATATTTTAAAGTTTCATCATCAATTGGAAAAAAACCACATGTAGCACCATATTCAGGAGCCATATTTGCAATAGTTGCTCTATCTGCAAGAGTTAAGTTTTTTAACCCTTCTCCATAAAATTCAACAAATTTTCCAACAACACCTTTATCTCTAAGCATTTTTACAACTGTTAAAACTAAATCTGTCGCAGTAGTTCCTTCTGGCATTTTGTTTTTAATCTCAAAACCAATTACCTCGGGTATTAACATTGAAATTGGTTGTCCTAACATTCCTGCTTCCGCTTCTATTCCACCAACCCCCCAACCAAGAACAGACAATCCATTTACCATTGTGGTGTGACTATCTGTTCCTACTAGTGTGTCAGGAAACAAATAATTATCTTCCTTATATTTTTCAGACCATACTACCTTTGATAAATATTCTAAATTAACTTGGTGACAAATTCCTGTTCCTGGTGGAACAATTCTAAAATTATTAAAAGCTTGTTGTCCCCACTTCAAAAAAGAATATCGTTCACCATTTCTTTTAAATTCTATATCAACATTTTTTTCAAATGAATCTGGTTTTGCAGATTTATCTACTTGAACTGAATGATCTATAACTAAATCAACCGCAGAAAGTGGATTAATAGTATTTGGGTCTTTATTTTTTTTTTTAACTGCTTCTCGCATTGCTGCTAAGTCTGCAACAGCTGGTATTCCTGTATAATCTTGCAACAAAACTCTAGCAGGTCTGTAAGCTATTTCTGTATTTGATTTTTTTTCTTTTAACCAGTTTTTAATTGCCTCAATTTGATCTTTTGTAACAGTTAGATCATCTTCATATCGAAGTAAATTTTCCAAAAGAACTTTTAAAGACTTTGGTAGTTTTGAAACGCCAGTTAAGCCATTTTTTTCAGCTTCGTTTAAAGAATAATACTTGTATTCTTTGCCATTTATATTGGTGGATTTTAATGCTTTATAAGAATTTTTGATACCTGGTTTCATAAATTTACATCTTATAGATTATTTCGGCTAAATTATGAATCAAATTATAGATAAAATGTTGCTATGCAAGCTAATAAAAGAAATGACATAACATAATTAAATCTCTTAATAAATTTCTCATTTGTCGCGAATCTTCTTAAAAATTTACCTACTAGTGTCCAAAAATTAATACTAATTATCGCAAATAAGAAGGCTACGCCAATTACCCAAAAAGAGTAAAACAAAAAATTTTGACCTTTCTCGACATAAGTTGAAATCATTATAACCGCTACAATAACAGATTTAGGATTAATAAATTGAAAGAAAAAAGTTTCTATAAATTTTACTGGATTTTTTTTTGAATTTTCTGAACTGCTTTTTGAAAAAGAAATTTTGTAAGCTAAATAAAATAAAAAAAGTGATCCAGCATATTTTAAAACTTCTTGAATGATGGGATATTTTTGAAAAACATTTACCAAGCCAAAATTCATAATAACTACCAAACTTGTAAAACCAAAAATAACTCCAAGCATATGAGGAATTGTTTTTAAAATTCCAAAATTAAAGCCAGAGTAAGATGCCACAATGTTGTTTGGTCCAGGTGAGCAACTTGTAACGAACATAAAAAGGCATAAAGATATCAACTCTGGATGCATATAATTATGCTATTGGCAAACCATTTTCAGCTTTTTGAGATGGATGAACTAAAGTAACTCTACCTTCTTCGTCTATAGATCCAAGAATTAAAACTTGTGATTTAACACCAGCTATATTTTTTTCGGAAAAATTACACACTCCTATAACCTGCTTTCCTAATAAATTTTCTTCATTATAATAATGGGTTATTTGTGCAGATGATTGCTTTGTCCCAATTTCTTTGCCAAAGTCTACTTCAACAACTAAAGAAGGTTTTCTAGCTTTTTCATTTTTTTTCACAGATATTACAGTGCCAAGTCTTATATCTACTTTATCAAATACATCGTAGGTTATTTGTTCTTTCATAAATTTAATATATAATTGATAAAAAATATGAGTACAGAAAATAATTTAGAATCTTTGTATGAAAATTCTATTAAAATACTATCAAATTTAATAGCCTTTAAAACAATTTCAGGTGAGGATAATAGTTCATTAATTGATTACTGTGATAAAATATTAAAAGAACTGGGAGCAGAATCTTTTAGAACATACGACTATGAAAAAAAAAGAGTAAATCTATTTGCAACGATAAAATCAAAAAAATCAAATGGAAAAAGTCCAATAATTCTTTCGGGTCATACGGACGTTGTTCCGGTATCAAAAAGTTGGTCCACAGATCCTTTTAAAGCTACAATTAAAAACGATAAGCTTTATGGGAGAGGTTCATGTGATATGAAAGGTTTCATTGCATGCACTTTAGCATATGCACCAATTTATTCTAAATCTAATTTAGATAGAGATATCCATTTCTCTTTTACATTTGACGAAGAGACTGCCTGTCAAGGAGCTCCAATTTTAATAGCGGAATTAAAAAAAAGAGGTATTAAAAAAGGTATTTGTATTGTTGGAGAGCCAACAAATATGAAAATAATTGACGGTCATAAAGGGTGCTATGAATATACAACACACTTCGAAGGTTTAGCTGGCCACGGCTCAGCACCAGATAAAGGGGTGAATGCTGTTGAGTATGCTGTAAGATTTATTGACAAACTATTAAAACTCAGAAAAATTCTTAAAGAGAGAGCACCAAAAAATTCTGTTTTCAATCCTCCCTACACAACACTTCAAATTGGTGGAATTTCTGGCGGTATAGCTAGAAATGTAATTGCAGATAGATGTAGAGTTGATTGGGAACTTAGACCAGTTGTAAAAGAAGATGGAATTTTTGTAAATTCAGAAGTGGATAAATTTGTTAGTGAAGACCTGCTCCCAGAAATGAAAAAAACTTATCCAAAATCATCAATTAAAAAAGAAATTATAGGAGAAATAATAGGTTTTGATAGAGATGAAAAATCAGAAGCATGTGAATTAATTTCAAATATTACAGGTGACAACTCTCGTGAAGTTGTTTCGTTTGGTACAGAAGCAGGCTTGTTTCAAGAAATTGGAATAAGTACAGTTGTTTGTGGTCCTGGTTCTATTGAGCAGGCTCATAAAGTTGATGAATTTATAAAATTAGATGAGTTAAAAAAATGCTTAAATCTTCTTGAGGGAATTAAAAAACAATTTAGCTTGGATTAATTCCAACCGCCAACTGTTTTAACTTCTAAAAACTCTATCAAGCCTTCTGTTCCAGCTTCTCGACCAATGCCGGAATGTTTATATCCACCAAAAGGTGAACTTACAGCTATACCAACTCCATTCACATCCACCATTCCAGATCTAAGTTTTCTTGCAACTCTTTTAACTTTTTCTTTGTCTTGTGTTTGAATATAATTTGTTAAACCATATGGAGTGTCGTTAGCTATTGAAATAGCTTCGTCTTCATTTTCAAAAGGAATTATAGATAATACAGGACCAAAAATTTCTGTTCTTGCAATCTCCATTTGATTATTAACATTAGCAAAAACTGTTGGTTTTACATAATAGCCTTTTTCTAAACCTTTGGGTTTGCCAGTTCCGCCTGCAATTAATTTTGCACCTTCATCTATTCCTTTTTGAATTAAAGTTTGAATTTTATTAAATTGTACTTCAGAAACTACCGGACCAATATGTTCACCGTCTTTTTCTGGCAAATCTACTTTGGTATTGTTTGCTAATTCTTTCACTTTTTCTACAGTTTCATTATAAATTGATTTTTCAACAAGCATTCTTGTTGGGGCATTGCAGGATTGTCCTGAATTTCTAAAACATCTTAGAACACCTCTTGCTACCGCTTCTGAATCAGCATCTTTGAATATTATATTTGCACCTTTTCCACCTAATTCTAAACTTATTCTTTTAAAGTCTTTAGCAGCATTTTGTGAAATTAACGCGCCAGCTCTTGTTGATCCTGTAAAAGAAATCATATTAATATCTGGGTGACTAGTTAAAGCATCCCCAGTAACAGCACCGTCTCCATTTATAAGGTTAAAAACTCCAGTAGGGAATTTTACCTCATCAATCATTTCTGCAAGTAACATTGATGACAAAGGTGCTATCTCAGATGGTTTTAAAACTACTGTACATCCTGATGCTAATGCGGGAATTACTTTTAAGTTAACCTGATTTATTGGCCAGTTCCAAGGTGTGATCAAAGCACATACTCCTTTTGGCTCATACAATAATTTTTGATTATTCTTTTCTTCTCCTAAATCTTTTTCAAATTTAAAATCTTTTAATATATTTTTGAAAGATTTAATATGACTAGCTCCTGTTGCGGCCTGCATTTCTGTAGAAAATTTCATGGGAGCTCCCATTTCAAGAGAGATAAGTTTTGCCATTTCTGCCCATCGTTTTTTATAAACAGCATACAGTTTTTCTAATAATTCTAGTCTTTCTTCTTTTTTTGAAAAAGCCCAAGTTTCAAAAGCTTTCTTTGCAGCACTAACTGCCTTGTTTACATCTTTTTTCCCACCAAGAGATATCTCCGCGCATACTTCTTCATTTGACGGATCAATAACTTTGTGATTTCTTGGCTCTATTGGAGAGACCCATTTTCCATCAATATAAAAATTTTTTTTATCTAACATATGGTAAATTTAGCTTAAAGTTTTTTATTTGCAAACAAATTTGTTAGTTCATAAATTATAGTTGCTGCAGCCAATGATGTAAGTTCTGCATGATCGTAGGCGGGAGCAACCTCAACAACATCTGCAGAAATTAAATTCATTCCTGAGAGTCCTCTTAGTACGTTTACTATTTCTCTTGTTGTCATACCTGCTATTTCAGGGGTGCCTGTTCCTGGGGCATGAGCAGGATCTAAAACGTCTATATCTATTGATAAATATAATGGATTGTTGCCTACTCTTTTTCTAATTCTTTCAACTATTTTATCAATTCCTTCTGTTTGAAATTCATCACAATGAATAATTTTAAAACCAAAGCTTGCATCGTTTTTTAAATCGTCTCTACTATAAAGAGGCCCTCTTATACCAACGTGCATTGAAGCATCATCTAAAAACAAATTTTCTTCTCTTGCTCTCCTAAAAGGTGTGCCATGAGTATATGGTGCTCCAAAGTATGTGTCCCAAGTGTCTAGATGAGCATCAAAATGAACTAATGCTACCGGTCCCTTATTAATTTTGTTTATTGATCTAAGTAATGGAAAAGCGATTGTGTGATCTCCTCCCATGCTAATTATGCCTCCTACTTTTTCTAATAGTTCTGTTGCGCCTTTTTCGATTTGTTTAATCGCTTCATCAATATTAAATGGATTGCATGTTATATCTCCAGCATCAGCGACTTGTTGGGTTTTGAAAGGCTCGGCGTCGTAATTAGGATGATAGTTAGTTCTTAAATGTCTTGATGCTTGTCTAATACTTTGTGGTCCAAACCTAGCTCCAGGTCGATAGCTGGTTCCTGCATCAAATGGGATTCCTACAATTGCAACATCACAACTTTCAACATCTCTAAGCTCTGGTAGTCTTGCAAATGTATTGGGTCCTGCAAATCTTGGAACTTTTGTTCCCATAACAGGTTGGATTATTTTTTTATTTTTCATATATTTTTTATTTTTGCTTTGTAAATTAAAAAAACGAAAAAGTTATATATTTGTATCATTTATAAAACATAGGGTTCGGGTCTCGCATTTTTTTGCAATACTCTTTCTACACCAAAACAACTTATATCTATAGAACGATAGGATCCAGTAGTAATTAATTCAGTTAACGCTCGTCCAATTCCTGGTGCCTGCATCAAACCTCTACCAGTAAAACCGGAAGCCAAATATACATTTTCATATTTTGGATGTTTGCCAACTACTGCATTATTGTCTAGCTTGTTACAATCGTAATAACCAGCCCAACCACCTGTTAACTTAAGTTCTTCAAATGCTGGAATTCTTTCAGCCAACGCCGGCCAAACCAATTCTTCAAAATCATTCCATGCGGGTTCCAAATCTTCAGCATCAAAAACAGAATTGGGAGATCCTGCTAAATATTCTTTTCCTTCAGGTCGCCAATAAACTCCTGTTGTTAAATCACCTATTAAAGGCATTTCAGGAATATGAGTAGGACATTTTACTCTAAACACCGTATGTTTTTGGGGAACAACTGGGATATCACTTAACAGTTCTTTGGTCCAACATCCAGCGGCTGAAATGATAGTTTTAGCTTTTATTTCGCTAATACTTTTCACATCACCTTTAATGAATTCCGCACCAAGTTCGGTTGCTTTACTTTTTAGCGCGCTATGAAATAAAAAAGGATCAATCCATCCTTCATTTTTATCATCTGTGTATGTAGCGGTTTCAATACCTTCGTTATTAATATATGGAAATATTTTTTTTAAATCAATGCCTTTAATATTTTTTGTTCCGGCATCACAAGCTCTATGATTTTCTAAAGCTCTATATTGTTCTTCAGCATGGTCAGGCCCAAACATAAGTAGATAACCATTGGGAACCATACTAGCGGTAGGATTTGGGTTTTTTTCTGTTTTTAATAGATCTGGGATTTGATAAATAAATTCTTTTGCAAATTTTCCTAACAAAATATTTTCTTTTTGATAAAATTGCCTTCTAAATCCACCAAGCGACAATGGAAAAGAAGCTTTTTTATATGTAGGATCTCTTTCTATAACTTTTACTTTCCTGCCTTCCTTTGACAAAAAATATGCAGTTGCAGCACCAATAATTCCACCACCAATAATAACAACATCATCCATAATTAATTTAAAACAAGTAAAGTTAAATTCAGAATTAAGGCATAACAACACCAAAGTAAATATGGAATCATTAAATAAAAACTCAAATTGCTTATATCTTTAAACTTAAATGTTAAATAAATAATAAAAAGAATAATTATAATTAAATTTATCAGCGCGACAGAAATATTATGGTAAACAAAAAAAACTATACTCCAAGTTGTATTAAAAAATAAATGAATTAAATAAATATAAACTAATTTTGCATTTCTATTATTTTTATGCCATGCATTCCAAATAGCAATCGACATAAAAAGATAAAGCGTAGTCCAAACAGGTGCAAAAACCCAGTCTGGTGGCGTAAGAAAAGATTTATTTAAAGATGAATACCATGGTTCTTTAAAAGATATAGTTGCAAAGCCGCCTATAAACGACGCTAAATATGTTACAACAATAAAAAGAACAAAAGATACAAATTTATTTTTAAGCATAAAAGTATTATACATCAACATACTATGAATAATAAAACAATTTGGATTACAGGAGCTAGCAGCGGTATCGGTAAAGCTTTAGCAATAAAATTTTCAAAAGAAGGTTGGAGTGTTGCAATTTCTGCTAGAAGGGAAAAATTGTTAGATGAAATTGCTGAATCATATAACAATATTTACCCATTTCCACTAGATGTTACAGATAGTGAAAAATGTAAATTTACATTTGAGAATATTAAAAAAAAAGTAGGCGATATAAATATTTCAGTTTTTTGCACTGGAATTCACGACCCAAAATCAGAAAAAAAATTAAATATTGAAAAAATAAGAAAAATAATGGAAGTAAATTTTTTTGGTACAGTCAACTCAATAAATTCTGTCTATGACTACTATAAAGAAAAAAAATCAGGACACATATCAATAGTTTCGTCCGTTGCTGCTTATAGAGGCTTGCCTGCAGCAGGTGCTTATTGCGCATCAAAATCTGCTTTAAGCAGTTTTACAGAAAGTCTTTTTTTTGATTTAAAAAGATTCAATGTAAGAGTTTCCTTAGTAAGTCCTGGTTTTATAAAAACTCCAATGACGGATCAAAATGATTTTCCAATGCCAATGATAAAATCCCCAGAATTTGCTGCTGAACAAATGTTTAAAGGTTTGACACAGAAAAAAGCTTTTGAAATTCATTTTCCTGTGGCTTTTACCTCTATGATGAAAGTGCTAAAAATTATTCCAAATGGGCTGTATTTTAAAGTTGTCGAAAAAGGAATGAAAAAAGTTATTGGCTAACCTTTGTTTATCTTGTATTGATGCAAAAATTGTAACAAAACTGCAATTATTATAATCGTTCCTCCGAGTAAAACAATCTTTGGTGGCTGTTCGTTTATAAATAACCATGCCCACAAAGGTCCAAAAACAGCCTCTGTTAACATTATAATTCCTACCATTGCAGAAGGAGTTCTTTGTGCGCCAATTGTTATAAAAATAAAACCAAATCCAACCTGAAAAAAACCTGCAAGAAAACCTAAAAAAATATCGTGATAAGAGATGTTAATTTTTCCCGACATTAGATAACCAATTATTAAAGCAAATATGCCTGCTATAAATTGAGATGGAACCATGTCTACATTCGGATATTTTCTTATAACAAGTATCAATACAGCAAAAGAAATCGGCATTATAAAAGCTACAACATTTCCAAGCATCTGACCTGGTGAGAGAGTATTTCCAACCATTAAGATAATTCCTGATATAGCTAACACTATTGAAATTAATGTAATTTTTGAAATTTTTTCCTTTAGAAAAAAATATCCAAAAATTGCAAGAAAAATCGTTTGAGTTTGAATAATAAAATTAGCATTTGCAACAGTTGTATTATACATTGCAAACACATAGCCACAAAAACCCAAAGATAAAATAAAACCTCCAAAAAATCCTGGAATGCCAGAAATATAAAAAGATTTAAAAATATTTTTTTTATAAGTAGTAATTAAATATACAGAAACAACTAATAAAAAAAACACAGTGCGCCAAAATAGTATTTGCCACTCAGTTGCCCCTTCAAAGGATTTTACAATTAATCCTCCAAAACTCAAACTGAAGGCACCCAAAAGAATTAATAGAGGTCCAGGTATTTTTCTAATTAGTTGCATTTAAATACTTATTTGTTTCAGATAAATAATCCTTAAATAAATTTTCAGCATCTGTAAGTGTTACTTCTTTAAATTTAATTTTTCTACCTGGAGATAATTGTGCAACTCTATCTAAATCAGCTGATACAACAATTCCAATTTTAGGATATCCTCCAATGGTGCCATGATCAGATAATAAAATAATTGGATTACCGTCTGCTGGAACTTGAATAACTCCTCTTATCAAGCCTTCAGATTTAATGTTGGAACTTTTTGTATTTTTCAAAATTGAACCTTTAAGTCTCATTCCCATTCTATCAGTCAAATTGGTAATCAAATAATCTTCTTGAAAAAATTTATTTTGCGAATCATTGGAAAAATAATCAAAATTTGTTCCTTTTATAACTCTAATTAAATTGCTTGATGGATTTACATAATTTATTTTTTTTTCTTTGATTTTTAATTTTTCAGAATTTTTTACTAAAATTTTTTCACCTGTAGAATATTTTTTTCCATTATTTGGCCCTATATTTGCCTTTGTATTAATTGAATAGCTATTCCAAAATTTTTCAAGCTTAAACCCGCCACTAACTGATAAATAACCATATACCGATTTTTTTGTTGACAAAATATCTAACTGCTCATCACTTTCTAAAATATAATTTTGATAACATTTTCCTTCTTCTGATTTAGAGTTTTTTCTAATAATGTTAAAAGTAACATCTCCCGTAATAGCAAAATTAATAGTTCCATTTTTTAATTTCAAAAGTGGACCTTGATAAGCAAACTCAATCGTTGCTTCATCAGTTTTGTTTGAAACTAGTGCATTTGCTAACTTGTGGTTTCTTAAATCCATTGCTCCACTAATAGTAATTCCTATGTGATATAAATGTTCTCTACCGTAATCTTGCGTTGTAGTATTTATTCCAGGGCGTAATACTTCTAAATATACTTCACTCATTCCAATTTAAATATTCCTCATTTGTAATTTCATAAAAAATTACTTTGTCCCCTGGCTTAATCAAAGCAGGATCATTTATATTATTTTTTTTAAATATTTTTTTTGGCGTACTACCTATGATGTTCCAACCACCAGGACTTTCAAAGGTATAAATATTAGCGAATTGTTCAGTAATTCCGACTGAACCTTCGGGAACTTTTACCCTAGGAGTTTCGAGTCTATCGCATCTAATATTCTTATCCAAGTCCCCCAAGAAAGGCATACCAGCAATAAAACCTGTCATATAACAGAAATATTCTTTATATAAATATAATTTAAGTATCTCTTCTTTAGAAAGACTCAATTTTTCTGACAATCTTTTAAAATCTAATCCATATTTATCATCGCAGCATACAGGAATTTTAACTTTCTTAGATGTTTGTTTTTTACTATCTTCTATTTTTAAATTTTCTATTTTTTTTTTAATATTTGAAAAATTTGTAATACCTAAGTCAAAACTAATTATTAATTTATTATATGATGGCGTTAGATTGGTAATTCCTTCAATTTTTCTCTCTTTGATTACATCAGACAAACAATGATAGTATTTAATAACTTCAGAGTTAATTGCTTCATTAACTTCTTTGCCAAAATCACAATAAATTGCTGCATCACCAAGATTAGATATATTTTTTATCATGCCATGTTATACTCTAGACTTTGAGTTATGGAAATTAATATCAATTGTGATTTGGGTGAAAAATCAAAATTTCATTCTACAGAGAATGATCCTGATTTATTAAATATTGTAAATTCTGCAAATATAGCATGCGGTTATCATGCTGGTGATGAAGCAACAATGAGTAAGGTTATAGATATATCAATAAAAAACGATGTTAGCATTGGAGCCCACCCTTCATTTAATGATCCAGATAATTTTGGTCGTAAAAGAATGAATTTGAATTCAAGCGAAGTAAGAAAAATAATATTTGATCAGTACGAAATTTTACAAACAGTTGCATCTAAGTATAGTGAAAATGTTACTCATATAAAACCTCATGGTGCCTTAAATAATATGGCCTGTGAAGATATTGACCTAGCAACAACGATTGCAAAGGCTATAAATGAAATTAGTAAAGATATGATTTATTTAGTTCCTACTGGATCGAAAATGGAAACAGCTGCAAAAAAATTAAATATGAAAATTGCATGCGAAATTTTTGCAGATAGAAATTACGAAGATGATGGCAACCTTGTATCTAGATCTAAGTCAAATGCTTTGATTACAGATCCCGAACAAGCAAAAATTCACGTTTTGCAAATGGTAAAAAGTCAATCTATAAATTGTCTCTCAGGTAAGCAGATACCTTGTAAAATAGATTCTGTTTGTATACACGGTGATAACAAAAGTTCTTTAGCGACAGCTAAATCAATTAAAGAAAATTTAATTAAAAATAAACTTATCTTAAAGCCATTAAATAAAATGAAAAAATTTAGTTAATATAAAAATTAACTAATATTTTGAACCATTTGTTGTGGTAGCCATAAAGCAATTTCAGGAAAAATAATAATTATTATTACTGCTAAAATCATTAATAAGAAAAGTGGAAACGCACTTTTGGCTATATAGCCCATATCTTTATTTGCCATTCCCTGTAACACAAACAAATTAAACCCAACAGGTGGAGTGATTTGGGCCATCTCAACTACTACTACTAAAAATATACCAAACCATATCATGTCAAAGCCAGCCTGTCTTATCATTGGTTCGATAATTGCCATTGTTAAAACAACTGCAGAAATTCCATCAAGAAACATTCCTAAAATTATATAAAAAACCATTAAAACAAAAATTAATATGTAAGGTGATAAATCCATATTCTGTATCCAGATCGCTAAGTTTCTTGGCAAACCTGTAAATCCCATTGCAAGTGATAAAAAAGATGATCCTGCAAGAATAAAGGCAATCATACATGAAGTTTTAGTTGCTCCTAATAACGATTCTTTAAATGTTTTTAAATTTAAGCTTTTTTGAAAATAAGATAATATTAATGCTCCAACAACGCCTAGGGACGCAGCCTCTGTAGCGGTCGCTATTCCTGTATAAATCGACCCAATTACTCCTAAAATTAATATAATAACTGGAAGTAGTTGTTTTGATTTTTTTATTTTTTGAAAAAAAGAAAAGTTTTCAAACGACTTTGGCATAATTTTTTTGTTCAGTAATGACCAAAAAACAACGTATAACATAAAAATAACTGCGATCATTATTCCAGGCAAAATTCCAGCTATAAACAACTTTGCAATAGACTCTTGTACTGTCACACCATAAATAATCAAAATTATAGAAGGAGGAATTAGCAAGCCCAAAGTTCCAGAGCCAGCTAAACTTCCAAGTAAAATTTTCTCAGGATATTTTCTTTTTCTTAATTCGGGGATCGACATTTTACCAACAGTAGCAACCGTAGCCGCTGAAGAACCAGATATAGCTGCAAACAAAGCACAACCTACAACGTTAACATGTATTAATCCACCTGGGAGTTTTTGCATCCAAGGAGATAGACCTTCGAAAAGATTTTTCGAGAGTTTGGTCCTAAACAAAATTTCACCCATCCACACAAATAATGGTAAGGCTGTCAGCGTCCAAGATGAGGATGTACCCCAAATAGTGGTTGCCATAGCGTCACCAACAGGTCTTGATGTAAACAACATCATTCCGATTGCTGAAACACTTATCATACTTATTGCAACCCAAACTCCTGTTCCTAAGAAAAACAATAAAATAGTTATAAAAAAAATTGTTAAAAATAATTCAGGCATTTTTTTTACTAAATATTTTTAAAATTAATTGATGTACAACACATGTAAAAAAAATTGCAGATCCTAAAGATGCACTAATTTGAGGTATCCAAATTAAAATTTCATCCGCTCCTTCACTTCTTTCTTGAAAATTGTACGAGATAATTAACATTTTTGAAAAATAATATGCTAAATAGCCAGAAAAAATACCTGCAATACTCAAACACCAAATTTCTAAAAACTTTTTTTTGCTTCCGGCTATTTTTTCGAGAAATAGAGTTATCCTAATATGCCCTCCTTCAACAAAAGTATAAGATAAAGCAAAAAATGAAGCTGCAGCCATACAGTAACCAGAATATTCTGCCAATCCTCTAATATAAAAATCAAATATTCTAGAAGCGATTCCTATTAAAATAAAAGTTGCTACCAATATTAAAAAAAAAGCAGCAACATATCCTGAAAACCTATAAAGAATTTTTAAGTAATTATCTATTTTACAAAGCATAAAAAAGGCCGCTTGATTATACGGCCTTTTTTTTTAATTTAAATAAATTTAGTAGTTACCCTTAAAAGCTTTCAGAACACCAGTTCCACGAGCACCAGCTCTTTCAGCCCATTCTTTGGCCATAGTAGCTCCTACTTCTTCAAAATGTTTTTTTAGTGCTGTATTAACTTTTCCAACTTTCATACCTGCGTCAGCTAAAGCTTTTTTATCAGCAACATTACCTTTTTTTGAAAGGTCCCAACCTTTTCTCTCAGCAAGAGCAGCTTCTTTTCTAACTAAGTTTTGTGTAGCTTTATCTAATTTATTCCAGGCATCTTTATTTACAATCACCATATTTTTAGGAAACCAAGCAGCAATATCATAAAAATATCCTACACCGTTTTCCCAAATTTTTTTGTTTTTTCCTGTTGTAGGTGATGTAATCATACTTTCAACAGCACCTGTAGAAAAAGCTTGGCTAATTTCAGCTGCTTCTATTTTTGTTGGTGCCATTCCAGTAAGCTCAGCTATTCTTATAGTTGCAGAGTTGTATGCTCTAAATTTTAAACCTTTAAGATCTGCAACACTGTTAATTTCTTTTTTACTATACAAACCTTGAGCAGGCCACGGTACTGCATATAAAAATACAAGTCCTTTACTATCAAGACTTTTGACTATTTCAGGTCTTGAAGCTTTGTAAAGTCTCATAGCTGCTCCATAGTTTGTTGCTAAAAAAGGTTGAGAGTCAACTTCTAATAATGGATCTTCTTTTCCAAGAGCCGACATAAATCTTTCTCCAATTTGAGCTTGTCCAGTTCTAACTGCTCTAAAAATCTCTCCACCTTTATAAAGTGATCCACCGGGATGTGTTACAATTGTTAATTTTCCACCACTTTTTTCAGTTACATTTTTCGCAAATTCCGTAGCATTTGCAGAATGAAAGTTTCCAGCACCATAAGCTAGTGCCATATCCCATTTTTCTGCTAACGAAACGTTTGAAAATATAGTTAAAGAAGTGAAAATAGTTAAAAAATATTTAATTAGTCTCATTTATCCTCCATTTTTATTTTTTGTATTTCATTATGTAAAAAATATTAAATCAATAAAAATAAATACTACTTTTAATTGAATTATTTTAAATTTTAATTATTATGAAGAAACTTTGATAGAACAGTCCATAATTCTAGTCCAAATTATATTTATAGATATAATTTTAGCTGCAGATAATGCAATAATCATAGGCTTAATTGCAGCAAGCTTCGTACCAAAAAATAGAAAACAAATTATTTTATGGGGTGTTGCAGGAGCCTTAGTTTTTAAAATAATTTTTGCTGTTTTTGCAACTTATTTATTTGAATTTTATTTTATAAAAATTCTCGGAGGATTATTGTTAATTTGGATTGTTAACGATCTTCGTAAAGATTTATTTGAAATCAAAAAAATCAAATCTCCTACTAAAAAATCGAAAGAGCCTTCGTATATTGAAAGTGTTTATAAAGTCTTGCTTGCAGATATAACTATAAGTTTTGACAATGTAATTGCTGTTGTTGGAGCTGCGAAAGATTATTTTGCTTTCATGATATTTGGTCTCGTTTTGTCAGTTGTATTAACTGGTGCTCTAGCTACATATTTAGCTAACTATATACAAAAACATTTATGGATTGCTTATATAGGTTTAGGATTTATTTTAATCGTTGCAATTCAGCTAATAATAGGTGGTTTAGTTGATTTAGAAATCTTAGAGATAAATAAGAAATTTATCAAATATTTTTAATAAGAATATTTTTTTGAAGGATATTTTTTAGAAATTACTTCTTTTTTAAATTTTTTTATTCCTTGATTTATTAATTTTTTTAAATTAACAAATTTTTTTACAAATCTTATTTTAGTTTCGTTTAAACCTAAAAGGTCATCTGTTACTAAAACCTGTCCGTCACAATATTTTGAAGAACCAATTCCAATAGTTGGTATTTTGATAGATTTAGTTATCAATCGTGCGGTATCTGACTGAACACATTCTAAAACTATCGAAAATGCACCTAGGTTTTGAAGTAATTTTGCATCATTAAGTAATTGTTTTTTTTCTCTTTCCATTTTTCCTTTATATTTAAATTTTCCTTTAACGCTTTGAGGCAAAACTCCTATATGACCCATCACAGCCACATTATTTCTAACTAAATGCTTTACAATTTTCTTAATTTTGGATCCACCTTCTAATTTTATAGCATCGCATTTTGTTTTTTTAATAACTTTAATTGCATTTTTAAGAGCATCTTTTTTATTTTGATAGGTTTTGTAAGGCATATCTACCACCATTAAACTTTTTTTTATACCCATTCGAACACTTTTAGAGTGTTCTATAATATTATCTAAGGTTACTTTTCTAGTTGTATTATAATTATAAAGAACAGAGCCCAATGAGTCTCCTACTAAAGTTATATCAACATGCTTATCTACTTCAGTTGCAAAATTTTTTGAATATGCAGTTAGGCAAATAATTTTTGTTTTATTTTTTTTTTTTATAATTTTTTTAATTTTATTTATCATTACTCTAATTCAATAGTGCTTGGTGGCTTCGAGGTTATATCATATACCACTCTATTTATACCTTTTATGTTGTTTATAATTTTATTTGAAATTTTTTGCATAAAATCTTTTTTAAAATTAAAGAAATCTGCTGTCATTCCATCTTCAGATGTTATGGCTCTCAAAAGACATATGTGTTCGTATGTTCTATTGTCTCCCATTACACCTACAGTTTTGACTGGCAGCAGAGCTGCGTATGCTTGCCAAATTTTTTTGTACAAATTATTTTTTTTCAATTCATTAATAAAGTAAAAATCAGCCTCTTTAAGTATATTGATTTTTTGACTTGTAATTAATCCAGGAATTCTAATTGCTAAACCTGGTCCCGGAAATGGATGTCTAAATATAATATCTTTAGAAAGATTAAGTTCCAAACCAAGTTTTCGTACTTCGTCTTTAAATAAAAATTTTAATGGCTCTACTAGTTCTAATTTCATTTTTTTTGGTAAACCACCTACGTTATGATGTGATTTTATTTTAGAAGTTTGACTACCTGTAACTGATTTACTTTCTATCAAATCAGGATAAAGAGTTCCTTGTGCTAAAAACCTTACTTTTTTTATTTTATTTGCGTATCTTTCAAAAATTTTAATAAATAAATTGCCTATAATTTTTCTCTTTTTCTCGGGATCAGAAATATTTTTTAGTTTTCTTATAAATTCATTTTCTGCATTAACATAAATTAAGTTAATCTTTAGTTTATTTTTAAAAGTATTTATTACTTGTTTTTCCTCATTTTTTCTTAACAAGCCAGTATTAACGAAAATACATGTAAGATTTTTACCTATAGCTTTGCTTAGCAATTGAGCAACTACACTGCTATCTACTCCACCAGATAATGCACATATTACTTTTTTTGTTCCAACTTGTTTTCTTACATCGTTAATTAATTTAATTTTTTGATGCTTTGAAGACCAGTTTCTTTTTGCCTTACAAATCTTTATTACAAAGTTTTTTAATAAAATTTTACCTTTATTGGTATGTGTTACTTCGGGATGAAACTGAACCCCAAAAAAATTTTTTTTTTTATTTTCTATAATCGTGTACTTAGAATTTTTAGTTGATGCCACAACATTAAAGTTTTTTGGTAATTTTGAAACTTGATCTGCGTGACTCATCCAAACATTATTTGTTTGATTTTTGCTAAAAAATTTTTCGACTAATACACTTTTATTTTCTTTTTTAACAATGGCAGAACCAAACTCTCTATATTTTGACTTTTTAACTTTGCCACCTAATACTTTACAAATTATTTGATGTCCAAAACATATTCCAAGAATAGGTATATTTAAATTTAATATTTTCTTATTAAATTTAAATTTATTACTGTCATAAACATTAAGAGGGCCTCCTGATAAAATTATTCCTTTTATTTCTTTATTAAATAATTTTATATTTTTTGCTTTTTTATGACTTATTATTTCAGAAAAAATTCCTATTTCTCTAATTCTTCTAGCAATTAACTGCGTGAACTGAGAACCAAAATCAATAATTAAAATTTTATTTAAATTATTGCTAAGTATCATTTTTTGGTTCAATATTTTTTAATGTATTATCTATTTCTTTTGTTTTTTCACAAAGCTTCACACATATAATAACAAATTTTTCTTTCAAATCTTGAACTTCTGAATAATTTGATTTTTTTAGTTTGATATTTATTAACATATACATTGCCTCTTCATTTGCGGGATCTAAAAGCAAAGTTGTATTCAAATTTTTTTCTTCCTCCTTTTCGTTTTCTTCTAAATTAAATATTTTTGCTAAATACAAATATGATTTTGCATCCTTGGGGTTAAAAACTATATTTTTTTGAAACAAAAATTTAGAAGCTTCTAATTCCTTTTTTTCAAAATTTTTTATTGCTTCATTATAATAATTTTCTTTAGCTGCGGAAAAACTAAAAAATACAAAATATAAAACAATGCTAAGTATAAATTTATTTTTAATTAACATTAAAATTCACTATCTTTTTTTACTTCGTCAATATTATGTACCATGCTTTCATAAAATCCGGCTTTAGTAATTTTCACAAAATTAGGTTTTTTTCTTAATTTAATTATTGTTTTTGCCCCTAAGTAACCCATAGATGATCGTAAACCTCCAACAAGTTTAAAAATTACTTTATCAACACCTCCTTTAAATTTAATTAAACCTTCAACGCCTTCAGGTACATATTTAGATTTATCTTTTTGTTTTTTTTGAAAATATCTATCTGCTGAACCTTTGTTCATTGCTCCAACGGATCCCATTCCTCTAAAATTTTTATATAATTTTCCTTTTTTTTTAATTAATTTTCCAGGTGACTCATTGGTACCAGCAAACAATGAGCCAATCATAACCGCATCAGCTCCTGCCGCCAGTGCTTTTGCTATATCTCCTGAAAATTTAATTCCACCATCAGAAATTATTTTAACATTTTTATTTTTTACACCACTTTTTACATTCATTATTGCACTTAACTGTGGGACCCCAATCCCAGCTACTAGCCTTGTGGTGCATATAGAACCTGGTCCTATTCCTACTTTTATAATATCTACTCCTAATTTTAATAAAAATTTTGCCGCTTCTGGGGTTGCAATATTTCCTGCACAAATTGAAGTTTTATTATTTTTCTTTTTTTTTATTTTTTTAATTATTTCGGAAACTTTTTTAGTATGACCGTGCGCTGTATCAACTACAATCAAATCTACTCCTTCTTTTAAAATTGCTTCTGCTCTTATAATTTCATCAATACCTGCACCAACGGCCGCACCTACAATTAAATTTTTTGATTTTACTTTTTTAATTTCTTGGATTTGTTTTTTTATATTTAAATTTCTATGTATAACTCCAATTCCTCCTGCTCTAGCAATTGATATTGCCATTTTTGACTCTGTAACCGTGTCCATAGCTGAAGATAATAAGGGTATTTTTAAAGTTATATTTTTTGATAATTGTATTTTTGTATCAACTTGTAAAGGAAGAACCTCCGAATACTTTGGGGCTAAAGTAACATCATCGAATGTAAGTGCTTCTTTTATAGGACCCATAGTCATGTATATACGATTCTTTAAAAATTTAAAGAGTGTCTACCTTAAAAATCTACAAATTATAAAAGTTTCTTTTGAATTTTTTCTGCTAGCCGAGGGTTTAAAAACCTTCACATCTTTAAATGATTTTTTAGCATGTGCAACAATTTCATTAAAACTAGATCCCATAAAAATTTTGGATACAAATTTACCATCTTGATTGAGCGTTTCTAAAGCAAAATTCATAGCGTCAAGACAAAGTTCACCAGTTACAATTGAATCTATATTTTTGTTACCAATAGTGTTTACAGCCATATCGGAAATTACTAGATCAATTTTTGAATTGAAATATTTTTTAATCTTTTCCTTATAATTTTCTTCAGTAAAATCTCCTATGATTTGATGGATATTTTTTATTTTTTCGAGTTTAATTAAATCTATTGATACAATTTTTTCACTTTTAATTTTATTAGATGCATACTGAGACCAGCTTCCTGGGGCCGCACCAAGATCTACTAAAGAGTTTACTTGTTTGAATATTTTAAATTTTTCATCAATTTCTTTTAGCTTGTAAACTGCTCTAGATCTAAAACCTTCAATTTTAGATTTACGAACATAAATGTCTTTTTTTTGTCTATTAATCCAATTTTTTGAGATTTTATTTTTTTTCAATTAATGACCAAATCTTAAACTTTTAGTTACAGATTTATTGTCTAAAGTTTTAATATATATTTTTACACTTTTATCTAATCTCATATCTTTATTATCTTCCCAGAGCCCTGCGGCTAGATGCATAATGCCAATTTTATAATTTGGCAAATAAGGCTCAACAAATGTATTACTTTGTTCATTAAATTTTGGTAACAAATTGCTTGCTATCCAATTACAGTTTAGAGGTAAAAATTCAGTTTCAACATTATCTATATATACGCTCATGTTGATTGCCAAACCTTCTGAACCAAAAATTTTTCCTGAATTTAAAGTTATATCTAAATTTTTTTGCCATATTTTCCAACAAGGTGAGTCTTTTTCAAGTGAAAAAACTCCAATATTAATATGAGGTGCAAATGCTAATTTTCTAGCTTTATCTAACCCAATTTTAGAACTTATAGCATGTTTAAAATTTTGAGACTTAATAATTGCTAACTTTCCAAAAAGCCAACTAGCTTTAGACATTATTTTATAACCAGGGCCTAAAGTTTGTGTTATTCCGAGTTTTCCTTTTTCGCATGCTTGATAGTATAATTTAACCGAGCTCCAGTCATTTACCCAGGCATCACAATCTATCCATAAATATTTTTCATAATTGGGAAAATAATTTGGTAGAAATGCTCTTGATACTTGGCTTTTTAACCATTCTTTTCCTCTTATTTTAATTGGTGAAACCTTAATATCCCATTCTGCATTTTTTATTTCGTCAACTTTGGAAGATAGTATTTTTTTTTGGTTTTCATCTAGACCTGCATCTAAAATACATATTGCCGTAGATGAACTTTCGCTAAATTGTTTAATTGAGTCAATTAATTCATTTAACAAATCAAAATAATTAGAGTCTGCCAATGAAACAATTACATTTTTCTTCATTTACAGAACATCTTCTGGTTCTTCATCATTTAAATTGTTATCATGTTTGAGAGTTTTTTTTATTTTATTATAGTGAAATAAACTTATTGGCACTGTTAATAGATAAACTGTACTACCAACAATAAGGGCTTTAAATGGAAAAATTAAAAATATTCCAAATAAAAGAACTATTCCAAAAAGCAAAAAAATTGTAGAGCTTCTTGGCACCACAATTTTTTTCATAGAATATGTTGGAATTTTGCTTATTAATAATATTGAAACAACTATAAATATAATTGGAGTTATTATTTTATAATTTAAATTAATAGTTTCAAATCCACTAACATCATAAATCAGCGGGCTTAAAACTAAAATTCCTCCTGCTGGTGATGGCATCCCTTCAAAAAAGTTATCTTTCCATGAAGGCTCTGATCCTGTGTTTACATTAAATCTAGCCAATCTTAGTGCTACGCAAACTACGTATATTAATGATATAAGCCAGCCTATTTTTCCTAATGAATTCATGGTCCAAAAATACATTATAAATGCTGGAGCAACACCAAAACTAATTACATCTGTTAAGGAGTCTAGTTCTTTTCCAACTTTTGAAGTTCCTCTAATTAGGCGTGCAATTCTACCATCCAAACCATCTATAATTGCCGCAAGCACAATTGCAATTATAGACAATTTATAATTTTGATTTAGTGCAAAATTTATTGAAGTTAAACCAATACACACTCCAATAAGTGTCAAGGTGTTAGGCAATATAACTCTGGCCCTGGTATCTGTTACTATCTTAAAATTCTTTTTTGGTTCATTCATCGTTTTATTTTTTTGCCAAAAGTGTTTCTCCAGCTATAGTTTTTTGATTAACTTTAACTAACGGATTGTAATTCTCAAAATAAATATCAACTCTACTACCAAATCTAATCATTCCTAGTCTGTCACCTTGGTTTAATTCATTGTTTTCTGATACCTCACAAACTATTCTTCTTGCTATAAGTCCTGCAATCTGAACAACAATTACATCTTCTTCGTTAGAATTTGAAATTTTATAATAATTTCTTTCGTTGTCTTCGCTTGCTTTGTCTAGAGAAGCATTTAAAAATTTTCCTGGCTTATATAAAATTTCAGTAATTTTTCCTGAACAAGGGGTTCTATTAACATGACAATCAAAAACATTCATAAAAATGCTAACCTTTTTAAATTTTTTACTTTCAAGATTTAATTCTTTTGGACCATCTGAATCTTCTACTTGCAAAACTACTCCATCGGCTGGACTTACAAGATAATTATCATCATTAATAGAAATTCTATCTGGATCTCTAAAAAAATAGTAAACCCATATTGTTAAAACTAAACCTATTAGTCCCAAAAAACCACTTATTAAATACAATATTAGGGTTGCAAAACCGAATATAACCAAAAATTTGTACCCTTCGTTATGAATCTTTGTAAAAACTTTATCTATCATAATCCTTAATTTGATAATTTTTGTTTAATATGTATATAAAATGCTTAAATTCAATTAGTAAGATAACATCTAAATATGAGCAAAATTAAGGTAAAAAACCCAATAGTTGAGCTAGATGGTGATGAAATGACCAGAGTGATTTGGAATTTCATTAAAAATAAACTTATTCTTCCATATCTAAATTTGAAGATTGAATACTATGATCTCGGTATTAAAAGTAGAGACAACACATCTGACCAAATAACTATAGATTGTGCAAAAGCAATCAAAAAAAATGGGGTTGGAATTAAATGTGCAACAATTACTCCTGATGAAAAGAGAGTTAAAGAATTCAATTTAAAAAAAATGTGGAGATCTCCAAACGGAACTATAAGAAATATTATTGGAGGAACAGTATTTAGAGAACCAATCATTTGTAAAAATATTCCAAAATTAGTTCCTTCGTGGACTGACCCTTTAATTATTGGACGACATGCATTTGGTGATCAGTATAGAGCTACAGATTTTAAAGTTCCTGGAAAAGGTAAATTGGAAATAAAGTGGACATCGGAAGATGGTAAAGATGAAAAAAAATATGAAGTATTTAATTTCCCTGGACCAGGTATTGCCTTGTCAATGTATAATCTAGATAGATCTATAGAAGACTTTGCACGTTCTTGCTTTAATTATGGATTGATAAAAAAATGGCCAGTTTATTTATCAACTAAAAATACAATATTAAAAATTTATGATGGTAGGTTTAAAGACATATTTCAACAAGTTTTTAAAAGTGAATTTAAATCAAAATTTGAAAAAAATAATATTACTTATGAACACAGATTAATTGATGACATGGTGGCATGCGCAATGAAATGGAGTGGAAAATATATTTGGGCATGTAAAAATTATGATGGTGATGTTCAATCAGATACAGTTGCACAAGGTTATGGATCTTTAGGATTAATGACAAGTGTATTGCTTGCACCAGATGGAAAAACAATGGAAACAGAAGCGGCTCATGGAACAGTTACAAGACATTTTAGAATGCATCTAGAGGGCAAAGAAACTTCTACAAATCCAATAGCATCAATTTTTGCCTGGACTAGAGGCTTGGCACACAGAGGGGAATTAGATGGAAATGATGATTTAATTAAATTTGCAAATACGCTAGAAAAAATTTGCATCGATTGTGTTGAAAGTGGATCAATGACAAAAGATTTGGCTATACTTATAGGTCCATCAACCAAGTATTTAAATACAAATCAATTTCTAGATAAAATTGATGGCAGCCTAAAAAATAAATTAAATTAAAGATTTTAATTTAGTAAAAGCTTCTTCTATTTTATCTGGTAATGTTCCTCCGGCTTGTGCAAAATCAGGTCGGCCTCCACCTCCTTTGCCTCCTACTATTTCTGATCCTACTTTTGCAAATTTTACAGCGTCGTACTTTTTGGTAAGTTTGTCTGTAACTCCTACTGCCAGTCCAATTTTATCATCTTTAATAGCAAAAATAATTACTATTCCTTCTGTTATTTCTTTTTTACCAATATCAACTAATTTTCTTAAATCTTTAGAAGGAAGATCAATTATTTTTTGCAACCTTACTTTAAGGCCATTTACTTCTTCGTCTTTAATAATATTTTTTGATTTATCAGCCAAAATATTTTTAACTGAAAGTTGTTCGAATTGTTTGTTTAAATCTTTTATTAAATCTTTTTGATTTTCATTATTTAAGTTTGGTTTTCCTCCAAGTTTTATAATTCGTTCTGAGATATTTTTAATAATTTCTTCATTTTTCTGTAATGATAAATCAGATAGTTTTTCTTTTTTTGTTAAATATTCATCTAACTGTTTCTCTCTTAAAGCTTCTACCCTTCTAACTCCAGCAGCTATTGCTGATTGACTTACAATCTTAAACTTTCCGATATCTCCAGTATTTCTAACATGAGTTCCTCCACAAAGTTCTGTTGAAAAATACTTATCTTTCTCATCACCCATTGAAAGAACTCTTACCTCGTCGCCATATTTTTCTCCAAATAATGCTAAAGCCCCATTATCAACAGCTTCCTTAGGTGTCATCAATCTTGTTTTTACGTCAGATTTGGTCTCAACCATTTTGTTTACAAAATTTTCTATTTTATTTATCTCATCATTTGAAATTGGTTTCATGTGACTAAAATCAAACCTTAATCTATCTGGAGCAACTAAAGATCCTTTTTGAGTTACATGTGTTCCTAAAACTCTTCTAAGAGATTCATGCAGAAGATGTGTTGCTGAATGGTATGCTCTAATATTTTCCCTCCTATTAATATCTATTTTCATTTCTATGCTGTCATTTAAATTAATAGAACCATTTTCAACTTTTCCATAATGAGCAAATAAGTCTCCAAGTTTTTTTTGGACATCGTTTACTTTAAATTTAAATTCTCCAGAAACTATATGGCCGATGTCACCAACTTGACCTCCCGACTCACCATAAAAAGGTGTTTGATTAACGATTACAATTGCTTCATCTCCTTTATTTAAACTTTTAACTTCTTTTTGGTCTTTAATTAATGAAAGAATTACTCCTTCAGCTTGGTTGGTTTCATAGCCTAAAAATTCAGTTGGTTCTATTTTGTCTTTTATTTCAAACCAAATTTCTTCAACGGAACTATCACCAGACCCTTTCCAGTTTTTTTTAGCAAGTTCTCTGCTTTCGTTCATTAACGATTTGAATTTTTTGTGATCTACTGAAAGAGATTTATTTTTTAAAATATCTTCGGTTAAATCTAAAGGAAAACCATAAGTATCATAAAGTTTAAAAGCAACTTGTCCAGGTAAAACTTTATCAACTTTGCTAATTTCATCATCCAAAATTTTAACACCTCTTTCAAGTAAAACTAAAAATTTTTCTTCTTCCGTTTTTAATGTTTCTCTTACAAGTGATTCTGCTCTTTTTAATTCTGGATAATTAGCAGACATTTCGTTCATTAGAGTTTTAAAAATATTAAAAAATATTGGTTGTTTTGAACCTAACAAGTGAGAATGTCTCATACCTCTTCTCATAATCCTTCTTAATAC
>CACIPW010000007.1 GCA_902588635.1 uncultured Pelagibacteraceae bacterium
TTCTTTAATTTTTACCTTGCTGACGACTTTATGGATTTTAATGCTTGGATTTGGAAGTCCAGTTGCTTTATTGGGTGGATTTATTTTTGGAAAATGGTTTGGTTCATTTTTAGCTGCTTTAGGATCAACTTTTGGAGCTACTTTGGTATATTTATTTGCAAGTTATTTTTTAAAAGATTTTATTAAAGAAAAATTTTCCAAAAAATATAAAAACTTGGAAGAAAAATTTAAAAAAAATGAGTTTAGTTTTTTCTTAATTTATAGAATTATAGGTGGTATCCCTTTTGCTATTGCAAACCTATTACCAATTATATTTAATGTAAGTTTAAAAAATTATTTTTTTGGAACCTTTTTAGGAGTTTTACCAGGTTTTTTTATAATTTCTTCCTTAGGACATGGCCTAGAAAAAGTTATTCGAGAAAACAACCAGCCTATAAGTTTTATGAAATTAATTTTATTGCCAGAGATTTATATTCCAATTTTATTTTTTCTTATGTTGATGTTAATATCAATTATAGCTAGAAAAATATTTTATAAAAATTAGTTGGTGCCCTCACCAAGAATTGAACTTGAAATTGATCCTTACCATGGATCCGTTATACCATTTAACTATGAGGGCAAATTACTTGCCTATTTAAAGCAATGTATAAAATGTTATTTTTCAAATAATTGCCTTAATTTTTTAGCATTTTATAATATATTGAATAAATTTTAAATTCATCATGAAAGTATATAGAAAAATTATTTTAGATAAAAATAACAAAGTTATTTATGAAGACTCATATAACTACGAAGGAAGTTGGTCCTATTTTGGAATCCACTATGACTTTAAAAGTACGCGAGGCGCAAAAGCGATGGAGAAAAAAGCTAAGAGAGAGAAAAAGTTAGCCGAAAGAAGAGCAAAAAGACAAGCAAAATTTGGTGATAAAAAAGAAGAAGAGAGTTCAAGCAAAATCAAAGTTGATGAACCGCTTTCTTTAGATTTTTTAACTAATCCAGACAAAGGTAAATGAATATTGATAAAAAAAAGGATAAGCTTTCAAAGTTTGAGCTAGCCTTAAGAAAAAATCTAAAGAAAAGAAAAAATTTCCAAAGAAAACTTAAAGATAAAAAAAATAAATAAAATGATTTTAAATGACAAGCAGATAAAAAAAATAGTTAAAGAAGAAGAAATGATTAATCCATTTGTAGATAAGTTAGTACACAAAGGTATAAGTCATGGACTTGGAACTTTTGGTTATGACATACGCTGCGGCGATGAGTTTAAAATTTTTAGTAATGCGAAAGGTGCAGTTTGTGATCCAAAAAACTTTACTGAAGATAGCTTTATAACTGTAAAGGGTGAAGAATCTATTTTAATACCACCCAATTCTTTTGCTTTGGCTGCTAGTATAGAATACTTTAAAATGCCGAGACGTGTAACTGGTTTAGTTACTGCAAAAAGCACTTATGCTAGAACAGGACTTGGAACACCCTCTAGCGTCCTTGAAGGAGGTTGGAGAGGAAACTTAGTTATGGAATTTGCGAATCATACAAATCTTCCAATAAGATTATATGCAAATTCTGGCGCTGCCCAAATACTGTTTTTTGAAGGTGAAGAACCTGAAACTTCTTACGCAGAAGGTTCAAGAAAATATCAAGATCAGCGTGGCATAACACTCGCCAAATCAAAGTAATTTTATGGAAAAATTTTTGATCAAAGGTTCTTCTTCTAAAGGAGTTAAAGGTCTAATCAATTGTAGTGGTGCAAAAAATGCTGTTCTACCTTTAATGGCTTCTTCAATTTTGTTTGAAAATACAGTTGTATTAAAAAATGTTCCTTTAGGAGCAAATGATGTTCAGACCATGATTATTTTATTAAAATCTTTGGGATCAAAAGTGCAGATATTTAAAAAAAAAAAAATATTAAAAATAACTAATAAAAAAAAACACAAACTATTAGTAAAATATAAGTATATTTCTACTATGAGAGCCGGCGTTCTTGCCATGGGAGCTTTGATTGGTAAATACAATAAATGTTCAACAGCTTTATCAGGTGGCTGCAGCCTGGGCCCAAGACCAATCGGATATCATTTGGCAGGCTTTAAGAGGTTAAATTGCAAATATAGTTTAAGCAAAGGTTACATAAATATTTTTTCCAAAAATGGAATTAAAGGTGGTCATTACCATTTTCCTAAAGTTAGCGTGACCGGTACATCAAATTTGATTCTAGCATCAGTTTTAGCAAATGGAATAACTACGTTAAAGAATATTTCAATAGAACCAGAAGTATTAGATTTGATAAAATTTTTAAAAAATGGAGGAGCAAAAATTTACTCCGCGGGCAAGAGAACAATAAAAATATATGGCGTAAAAAAATTAAATGGACATCAACACGAAGTTATTGGCGACAGAATAGAAGCATTTTCATATTTATGTACCGCAGCAATAACAAAAGGAAGTATAAAAATAGAGAAAATAAATCCAAAATATTTAGCAACAGAATTAAAAGTTTTAAAAAATATAGGCTGCAATATAAAAGTTGGCAAATCTTCAATAGAGTTAAATAGAAAAAATAAATTAAAACCTACAAATATAAAAACAGCACCTTTTCCAGGGTTTGCAACTGATTGTATGCCAATGTTAATGGCTATTTTAACTAAATCTGATGGAAAAAGTAAAATTGAAGAAACAATATTTAGCAATCGTTATATGGCCGCTCCAGAATTAGTACGAATGGGAGCAAAAATAAATATAAAAGGATCAATAGCCGTTATCATTGGAGAGGATGAGTTAAATGGAGCTGATTGTATTTCATCAGATTTAAGAAGTACTTTTGCTATCATATTGGGAGCTATGGCAGCCAATGGCACAAGTTGCGTAAGTCGTGTATATCATGGATTAAGAGGCTACAGTAATTTGTATAATAATTTGAAAAAAATTGGGGTTAATATTAAAAAAAAATCTTGATGGATAAGCAGTTTTTAAAAAAAATCACTTGTCAATCACCTGAAGACTTACCTTATATATCGGCGCTTGTTTCTGAGGGAAAAATTAAATCTAACGAATTAAAATATTTGCCAAAAAATAAGATATTTTTATTTTTAATTGAAAGGTTAAATAGAGAAAAAAAAGAAAGTAAAAAAAAAATTAACTCTATAATCAAGTTTGCTCACATAATTTCCGCAAAGTTGAAAAACTTCAAATTTTCAAATAAAGATGAAATATTTGAACTTTTAGCATTAGACCTTTTAAAAAAAGATCATAATTATGAGATAGTACTTTTATTTTCTAATAATAGATTTATAACTCTCAACGCAGAAGTTATAGATATTGAATTAACTGATCAAGTGATAATAGATGATAAAGATAATTAATTGTAGTAATAAAAATAATATAAATAAACTAAGAAATATCTTGGAATCAAGAAGAGTTGATAAAAATTATAATATAAAAATTGTTGATAAAATTCTTTTAGATATTAAAAAAAATAAGTTCAAAGCTCTATTAAATTATGAAAAAAAGTTTAGTAAAAATAAAGAGATTAAGTTATCTAATGATAGAATTAATAAATCAATAAGAAAGCTTGATCCTAAAGTAAAAAAAGCAATTGATTATGCCTATTCCAGGATTCTTAAATTTCATTCTAAACAAATTAAAGAATCAAAAAACAAAATTGTATATGTAGATAAATTTAAAAATAAATTAGAGTATCGATCTATGCCAATAGAATCTGTTGGAATTTATGTTCCTGGAAACCTTCCATCAACTCTTCTTATGAACTCAATACCTGCAAAATTAGCCAAAGTTAAAAAAATTATTTTAGCAACTCCAAAAATTGAAGGAAAATTAAATCCAGCGGTTTTATACGCTGCAAAAAAAGTTGGAATTAAAGAAATTTACTCAATGGGAGGTGCACAAGCAATTGCAAGTTTTGCATATATTCAAAAAGTAAACAAAGTTATTGGTCCTGGAAATAAATTTGTTGCAGAAGCTAAAAGACAACTATCTGGAAAAGTTATAGGCACAGAAACAATGTATGCTGGCCCTTCTGAAATATGTGTTTTAGCTGATAAAAATACAAATTTAAATCAAATAATAACTTCATTGGTTTCTCAAGCAGAACATGATCCAGATAGTCAATGTATATTAATTACGAAAGATAAAAAAATAATTAATAAAGTTAATATAGGTATAATTAAATTTTTAAAAAATTTACCAAGAAGAAAAATAGCAACTACTTCATTAAAAAAAAATGGTTTAATAATTTTTGTAAAAAGTGATAAACAAATATTGAATATAATTAATGAAATTGGACCTGAACACTTAGAAATTAATGTAAAAAATTATAAAAAATATGATAAAAAAATATTTAATGTAGGGAGCATCTGTAATGGTAAATATACACCGATGAGTGCTTCAGATTATACTGTTGGTACAAACCATGTTTTGCCCACATCTGGTTCGTCAAAGTTTAGTTCTGGATTAAATATTAAAGAATTTATTAAAAAAATATCCGTTGTTACTCTTAGTAAATTAGGGGTAGAAAAAATTGGAAATCCGGCTATAACTCTTTCGGAGTTTGAACAGTTATATGGACATGCTCAAAGTATAAAATCTAGAATGAGGAGAAATTAGTTTTGTCAAAACAAGACTTATTAGAGTTTAAAGGTAAGGTTATTGATTTACTTCCTAATGCTATGTTCCGCGTGCAATTAGAAAATAATCATATTGTAACAGCGCATACAGCTGGAAAGTTAAGAAAAAATAGAATTCGAGTACTGCAAGGTGATAATGTTACAGTCGAGGTAACACCTTATGATCTTACAAAAGGCAGAATTATATTTAGATTTTAATATATGCCTCGGTAGCTCAGGAGTAGAGCAGAGCCCTGAAAAGGCTTGTGTCGGAGGTGCGAATCCTTCCCGAGGCACCATTATCCCAATAACAATTAATTTTAATAAATCTTGCAATCAATTGTAAAATCTAATATTTACTGGCAAGCTAAATTTTAGCTTAAGTTAAATAACAAAAAGAAAGAGTAAAATGAGTCTAAAAGGTAAAGTAAAGTGGTTCAATGGCAAAAAAGGTTATGGCTTTATTGAACGAGAAGACAAAGAAAAAGATGTATTCGTGCATGCTTCAGCCGTTAGAGATGCTGGGTTAAGATTTCTTAACGAAGGTGACGAATTAACATTTGAAGTTGAAGACGGAGAAAAAGGTCCTTCCGCAGTTAAACTGCAAAAAACCTCTTAATTCTAATTCACACAAATTTGTATAGGGTATTCTAACTAAATATATTTAGTTAGTTCCCTATACAATTATGTGTTGCATAAGATTTTTAATTTGCTAAAAGCTTAGCAATGGTTAAGAAAAATAAATTTGTAGCAATCAATCACAGACATCATTTTCATGCTGGCTGCAAGCTAGCTATTTAACTATATAATAAATTTAATTTTATCCACAATTAGTATAAAACAATAAAAGGAGCACGGGTAGCTCAGTTGGTTAGAGCAGCGGTTTGTGGAACCGAAGGTCGACAGTTCGAATCTGTCCCCGTGTACCAAAAAATGATTAAAAAAAAAAAATTAAAACCCTCTAAGGAATTACCCTCAGGTTTTGAAGACAGACAAGAAAAAGTACTATTAATTCGAGATTTTGTAATTTCTAATATTAAAGAGGTAATGATCAAGTATGGATTTCAATATCTCGAAACTCCAAGTTTTGAGTATACGGATAGTATTGGAAAATTTTTGCCTGATAAAGATAGACCTGGTGAAGGAGTTTTTTCGTTTAAAGATGACAATAAATGGTTATCTCTTAGATATGATCTTACAGCCCCACTTGCAAGATATGTTGCGAAAAATTTTAATGAAATTCCAAAACCTTTTAAGCGTTATCAACTAGGAACTGTTTGGAGAAATGAAAAGCCCGGACCTGGAAGATATAGAGAATTTCTTCAGTTTGATGCAGATTATGTGGGAACAAAAAATTTACAAGCTGATGCTGAACTTTGCATATTAATATCAGAAATATTAGAAAAGTGCGGACTTGATAAAGCTGATTATACCGTAAAAATTTCTTCTAGGAAATTTACAGATAAATTGTTTGAAAAATTAAAAATTAAATCAAAATACAAAATCTCAACTGCCCTACGTGCTCTTGATAAAATCGACAGACTTGGCTGGGAAGAAGTGCGGAAACTTCTTGGAGAAGGCAGAAAAGACAAATCAGGAGATTATACAGAAGGTGCAAATCTTAAAAAAGATCAGATTAAATTAATTGAAAATGCTTTAGATAACAAAATGTCTGACAGTGAAGACGTTTTAGAAATTATCAAAATATTTGAAGCTTATAACTTTAAAAATTATAAATTTGATCCATCGGTTATAAGAGGCTTAGAATATTACACAGGACCTATTTTTGAGGTTAATTTAAATTTTGAGGTAAAAAATTTAAAGGGAAAAACAATTCAATTTGGATCGATAGGCGGAGGAGGAAGATATGATAGTCTTGTAAGCAACTTTGGAAATCTTGATTGTCCAGCAACTGGAATATCAATTGGTCTTGATAGACTTGTTTTTGCTTTAATGCAAAAAAAAGATTTTAATATAAAAGTTGTTCGGCCTTTAATTATATGTGTTTTTGACAAAAGTAAGACCAAAGAATATGTTGAAATTTTAAATAAGCTCCGAGAAGCAGATATAAGTTCAGAGATTTATCCAGGAGAAGGCAAGTTAAAAAAACAAATGGAATATGCAAATAAAATAGAATCTCCATTTGTAATTTTCTACGGCGATGATGAAATTAAAAAAAATGAAGTAAAATTAAGAAATCTTAAAACAGGCGAAGAATCTTCTATAAAAATTGAAAATTTAGTCGATGAAATCAAAAAAATTATCTGAAAAAATTCTTAGATCAATTAAATCTAGGGGTTTTATAAATATTACTTTAGATCCAGTTCTTGAAACCAAATATATACTTCAAAGATCTGGTGAAAATTTTAAAAAATTCTTATTTTCATTTTATGATTTGAATGGTAAGGAACTTTGTTTACGACCCGATCTAACAATTTCTTCAGTAATAAGGTTTATCCAAAACAAAAGAGATAATAGAGAAAAAGTTTTTTATAGTGGTGAAGCTTTTAGAAAAACCTATAAAAAAAAAGATAGTATAATAAAAAATCAAATTGGTTATGAAATTTTAGGATCTAAAAATACGCAAAAAGATGACAAGGAGATTATAGATACTTCTTTAAAAATTTTAAAAAATAGCGGTATAAAAAAATCAGTTTTAAAAATTGGCAATGTTGAATTGTTCAATTTGTTAATTGACAAACTAGATATCCCAAGAAGATGGAAAAATAGACTTAAAAGATATTATTGGAATGAAAGTTATTTTAACGAATTATTAAAAAGATTAGAAACAAATCTGGATATAGATCCAATATTTGTTGAAACGGATAAATCAAGATACCAAAAAATGAGAAAAGAAAATCAAAATAAAATTATTGCTGGAAGAACCTACAAGGAAGTATTGGATAGGTTTAATATGAAGGTTAAAGATCCAAGAAAATCTTCAACAGGAAAAAAAAATACAAATATCATAAAGCAATTTTTAAAAATAAAATGTCCATTAGAAAAAGCTCCAAAAATTTTAAATGCGTTCTTTAAAAAAAATAGAATTAATATAATTGTTGGAAAAGAATTTTTTCCTTTAAATAAAAATAATAACAAGAATTTAAAAATAGAATTTTCAGCTTCTAATGGTAGGGAGGTTGAATTTTATAGTTCAATGATTTTTTCTATAGATGTTAAAATAAAATCAAAATTTAAAAATTTTATATCAGGCGGAAGATATGATCAATTAACTGCAAATTTGGGATTCAGAAAAGTTTCTGCTGTAGGTGCTGCGGTGAACATGAATTTGTATGACTAAAAATATTATTAATATCGGACTTCCTTCTAAAGGAAGATTAAAGCATGACACAATTAATATATTTAAAAAGAAAAAATTGAATATTTATTCGGAAAGAGGAGAGAGAGATTTGTTTGGATACATTAAAAAACTCCCTAATGTTAAAATTATTTATTTACACGCTAGAGAGTGTATAGAACAATTATCATTTGGTAATATTGACATAGGTTTTTCAGGATACGATTTGTTTAAAGAGAGCGAAATTAATATACAAAATAAAATTTTAATAAATAAAAGATACAATTTTGGTAAAGCAAATTTAGTTTTAGCTATTCCAGATTTATGGATAGATGTTCAAACATTATTGGATTTAGATGAAGTGGCTGATGAATTTAAAAAGAAAAAAAAAAAACTTTTAAGAATTGCAACAAAATATCCAAATTTAACTAGACAATTTTTATATTCAAAAGGAGTAACACAATTTCAACTAGTTAAAAGTTTAGGAAGCACTGAAGTGGTCCCATTTACAGGCACTGCGGAAGCAATTTCAGATATAACAAGTACAGGAGCAACACTAAAAGCAAATAATTTAAGAATATTAAAAGATGGTGAAATTCTGAAATCACAAGCCTGTTTAATGGTATCAAAACTTAATTTAAAAAAAATGGGAATTAAAAAAATTATAAACTTGCTTAGCAAATAATTTATTTTACTATCTTACCACTTATGCAAGATTCGTTATCATATATAATTTTAATTCTAATAGGGATCGTTATTTACTTATTAGTTGCTCAACGTAAAAACAATGAAGAACCCAAAAATAATACTGAAGACCTAAATAACTTAAAAGAAAGCATAAATAATTCGTTTAATACTATGTCTACCTCATTTAATAGTTTGTCTAAAGATGTGACGAGGGATATGACACAGACTTTAACATCTGTTAATGAAAAAGTTTCTGCTTTTAATACTCAAGTAGAAAATTTAAATAAAAGCCAAGAGGGAATTACTAAGATTTTAGCGGGGGTTAAAAAGTATGGAACTCTTGCTGAGTTTAGTTTGGCATCTTTGTTAAAAGATTTATTACCGACTTCTCAATTTATCTCAAATGTTAAAATGAAAGAGGATACATCTGAAAATGTAGAATTTGCTATCAAACTTCAAGGAGATGTTTTAGTTCCGCTAGATAGTCATTTTCCAGTAGAAAGATTTAAAGCAATAGATGATGCTCATCAAGAAGATGACAAAAAAGCAATGACAGATGCCAGAACAAAATTAGCTAAAGCTTTTAAAGATAAAGCCAAAAGTGTGAATGAAAAATATATCGTTCCACCAAAAACTACAGATTTTGGAATTGTATATGCTCCAACTGAAAGTTTATATAAAGAATTAACTGACTACCAAGATCCTAGCACTAAAGAATTATTAACCCAGGAATTAATGAAAAAATATAAAATTGTAATTATGGGACCAAATACTCTTTCAGCTTATTTACAATCCTTGCACATGGGTTTTCAGTCATTAAAAGTTCAAAAGGGTGCAACAGAAATTTATAATCACTTAAAAACAATCAGCACAAGATTTGCAAAGCATTTTGATAATGTAATTATACTTAGAAAAAAATTAGAAGAAGCAATGAAAGTTGTGGATACATTTGGTACTGATGCCAGATCAATTACAAGAACTTTAGAAAATATAAAAGATCCCGAGCAAGTTGAAATAGCTGCCAAAACAGAAAATGTAGAGAAATTTGCCGAACATTCAAAACAGCTTAAGAATTAATTTTAAATTTAATCCAAATACTTTTATAAACAAGTGCATGGAATGGAATAATAAATTTACATATCCAAAATCAACACGCTCTATTGTTAATGGATCAAGACATTATAACTTAGATGGCTCAAATTTACCTAGCGTCACAAGCATACTTAAAGCAACTCAAAGCGAAGAAGATAAAGCTGCTATAGAAGCATGGAAAGAGAGAGTTGGTCATAAAGAGGCTGAAAGAATAAAAAATGAAGCTTCAAGCAGAGGAAGCTCTATGCATTCTTATATTGAACAATTTTTATTAGGTAAATTTAATTTAGATTTATTAGATGAAGAAAATAAATCAAAAAAAATGGCAGTAGAAATTATTGATAATGGGTTAAAAAATAAACTTACAGAAATTTGGGGAACTGAAGCCACCGTATATTATCCTGGCCGTTATGCAGGAACGGCAGACTGTATTGGAATTTACGAAAGAAAAGAAACTATTTTGGATTTTAAACAAAGCAATAAACCTAAAAAAGAGGAATATATTGAAGATTATTTTTTGCAAATCGGAGCTTACTCTTTGGCGCATAACACAGTCCACAATTCTAAAATAACACAAGGGGTAATATTGATCTGTACTGTTGATAGATTGTTTCAAGATTTTAAAATTGAGGGAAACGAACTAATAAATTATCAAAATAAATTTCTTGAAAAAGTTGAACAATTTCATCAAATAACAAGAAGATAGAATTTGACTTTAAAGAAAATTAATATATTAACAAAACAACTTTGCTACTTGTTTAGATGCGAGTTTCTTAAAAAAATTCCCCAAACAAATAGCATAAAATATAAGGAGTAAATTTGAACTTAGCTATTTGGGACGTGGAAAGCTCGTCATCATCAACTTCTTTTGGAAGCATAATTGAAATAGGTGGAATTCTGGTTGATGAAAATTTTGTAGAAAAAGATCGATTTAATTTTAGATGTAGGCTCCCAGAAGGAGAAATTCCTCAAGCCATGGCTTTAATCGTTAATAAAACAGGTGTGGATTTATTAACAAAAGCCAACCTAAGTCACTATCAAATGCTAGGTGAAGTAGAAAAGATATTTAAAAAATGGAGTCCCGCAACTTTTTTGGGTTGGTCAAACATAGGTTTTGACGATGAAATGATTAGAAAGGAGTTTTTTAAAGGAGTTAGATACCCTTATATCACCAATGCTTCTCCAAATAAAAGACATGATGGACTCAATATTGCAAGGGCGGCATACGCAGTAGATAAAAATGTTTTAAAGACAGAGATTAACGAAAAAGGAAATGCAGTTATGAAGTTAGAATCTTTATCAAGAATGAATGGATTTGAAGCTTCAGGAGCGCATTCAGCTTTATTTGATGCCGAACTAACAATGAAAATATTATCATTAATAAAAAAAAAACAACCCGAAACTTGGAATTCATTTCTCAAAACTTCAAATAGGCTTGATACAGAAACAATATTTAAAAAAGAAAAGATCTTTACTTTAAATGAATATTTTTATGGAAAATCAAGGCTGTACTTATGTGCTCCACTTCATCCAAAACATTGTATCCATCCAATTTATCAATGGGGGCAAGCTGTTGATCTTAGAGTAGATGTTGAGCCGTTATTAAATTTATCAATTAATGACCTTAAATCAGAAATGAAAAAATCTCCAAAATTTTTACGAACCATAAGATCAAATAAAGCTCCAATTATTTTAGATTCAAGTTATGGAATGAAAGAAGAGCCTTATAATGCAATAGACATAAATATAATTAAAAAAAGAGCAGAAATAGTCAGGGAAAGTGAAAAATTTTCTCAAAACATTATGATTGCGCTAAGAGACTTTGCTGAAGAGAAAGAACAATCAAAATCACAAGAAGATATTTTGGCTGAAGAAAGTATATATAATCGATTTACTCCAAACAAAGATACTGCACTTTTTCCAAAATGGCATGCCGCATCCTGGAAAGACAAGTTAAGTTTATTAGATAAATTTGAAGATGAAAGACTCGTTGGTTTTGGAAAAAAAATTATATTTCAAGAATCGCCAGAAGTTTTACCTGAAGGAATGTTAAAAAGTATTAAAAGAGAAATTGCAAATCGAATATTAAGTGAAAAGAAAGAAAAATGGTGGACATGTAAAGAATTTTATTATGAGTGCGACAATTTGAGAGAAAAATATTCAAATGATAATGATGAGGAAAAATTAAAATTTCTTGACCAATTAAATAATTTTGTAATGTCAATTGAAAAGAAATATCAAAATGTTTAGTTGACTTTTTTAATTAACTTAATACATAAGTACATATGATTAATGAATTTAAAGATGAAGATTTTGACGCAAAAATTAAAAATGAAGATGTTTCTATTTTACAATTTAGTGCAAGCTGGTGTGGTCCTTGCAAGGTATTGAAACCAATTATGGAAAAATTATCAGACGAATTTAAAGATAAGGGCAACTTTTATTATGCAGATATTGATGAAAATGCCATTAACACTGCAACTAGCATAGCTAATGTTAGAGGAGTGCCAACAGTGGTTATCTATAAAAAAGGTGAGGAAGTTGCAAGAAAAGTAGGTGGTCTTCCCGAGCAACAAATGAGAGATTTTTTAAAAGAAAATCTTTAATTTAAATTTAAAACTTCTCCAGCGAGATAGAGTGATCCAGTGATTAAGACTATATCCTTTTTTTCAAGTTTTAATGATTTTAAGGCTTCTAATATAGATTTTTTATAATTAACATTATCAAATCCACTAATTTTACTTTTTAATTCTTCCCCCTTTATTGCATTGGGTTGATTAGGGATATCCACAGCTGTTATGGAATGTATTTTATTTTTAAAAAAACTAATATATTTCTCATGATCTTTATTTGCCATCATTCCAATAATAATGTGTTTATTTGAATGAATTGTGTCTAAGTAATCTGTTAATACTTTAGCACCAAGTGCGTTATGTGATCCATCAACAAAAAGTTTGTTATTTTTAATTACACTTTTAAGTTTACCTAATTTTATTTCTTGTAATCTCGCTATACTTGGAATTTTTAAAATTCCTTCTTTAATATGATTGTCTGATATCTTTAATTCTTCAATATTTCTAAGGGTTGCTATAGCAGTTGCTACATTTGATAATTGAAATTCACCAACTAGATTAGGAATTGGCAATTTTAAATCTCCATGTTCATCTTCATAATAAAAAAAGTTATTTTCTCTTAGAGAAAATGAATAAAGCTCATTGAAAATTATCTTTTTTGAATTGTTAGATTTAATTGATTTTTTAATCTTTTCTAAGGTTTGTTTATCATCTTGGTTTGAAACAATTATCTTGGAATTTAATAATGAAGAGGTTTTTTCAAAGATAATTTTATCGATTGTTCTTTCATTTTCAGGAAGCCAATCAGTATGGTCTAGTCCTATGGCAGTAATTACTGATGCAATATTTTTTTCTAAAATATTTGTAGCATCAAATCTATGAAACAATCCAGATTCAATTATGTTTATGTTATCTTTATATTTTTTTGTTCCATAAAAAAATCCGGCAGTTAAAATTTCAAAATATGTGATTGGGTCTCCATTGTTTACTTCTTCAACTTCAGATAAAATTTGACATAATTCGTCATCTTTAATTTCTTTGTTATTATATACAAATCTTTCATTGATTTTTTTTACATGAGGGCTTGTATAAATGTTACATTTAATTTTTGCCGCAGTTAGAATTGCTCTCATTGTTTGGATGGTCGAATTTTTTCCATTTGTTCCAACTACTGAAATTGACTTTAAGTTTTTTTGAGGATTCCCTAGTTTGTCACAAAGATTTTTAATTCTATCAAGGCTTAAATCTATTTCTTTAGGATGCAGCTTTTGTAAGCGTTCGAGTGTCTTCTGAAGTTTCATTTAATTCTGAAATTATATCAGAATTTTTCTTTAACAATATTGACAAAATAGAACTTATCTTTTCTGATAAATCTTTCCTTTCTATTACTGAGTCAATAAATCCACATTTTTCTTGAACATATTCGCTAGTTTGAAAATCTGCTGGTAGTTCTTCCTTTACAGTTGCTTGAATTACTCTTTTTCCAGCAAATGCTACAATTGCACCTGGTTCAGCAAAAGTTATGTCACCTAGCATACCAAAAGATGCTGTTGTTCCTCCTGCCGTAGGATCAGTAAGAACAACAATGTATGGTAAATTATTTTTTTTAAGTTCGTTTATTGCTAAAGTCACTCTTGTCATTTGAGATAATGCTATTAGAGATTCGAACATTCTCATTCCACCTGACGCTGTAAATAAAATAAATGGTTGCTTATTATCTATTGCATGTTGAATCCCATATATTATTGCTTCTCCTTCTGCAGCTCCTACAGATCCTCCTATAAATGCAAAATCAAATGCACCAGCTGTTACGTTTATATTTTTAATTTTGGTTTTAATTATCATGATCGCGGATTCTTGGCCGGTTTTTTTTCTCGCAGTTTTTAATCTTTCTTTGTAAGGTTTTGAATCCATCCAATTTAAAGGATCATCTTGAGGTGAGGGAGTTTTTAAAATTTCATAATTATTTTTTCCAAATACTATATCAAATCTTTGTCTACAGTTAATTCTATGATGCTTGTTGCATAATTCACAAACCCATAAATTTTGTTCCAATTCTTTTTTTAAAACTGGACCCTTACAACAAGTTGTCCAATCACTATTTTCAATATCTTCTTTACTTGGTCTCTTCTTATTAATTGCGGTTTTTATTTTTTCACCAAATTTTAAAACTTTTGTAATCCAATTCATAAAATTCTACTTTTAAGTTTTTTTACCATTTTGCTTACATTTGTGACAGGATTTTGTCTTTTTTTTAAACTTTTAGTTATTTCTTTACATATTTCACTTCCAACAACCAATCCATCAGCACTTTTAAACGATGAAATTGACTTATTTGTAATTCCAAATCCTATCACGCAATTTTTTTTTTTATTAATTCTTTTTACTTTTTTATAATTTTTTAATATTTCGCTTGGCGAAATTTTTAGTTTGCTTCCCGTAGTACCAAGCATTGAAATATAATAAATCATATCATGAGAGTCATTAATAATTTTTTTCATTCTTTTATTTGAAGTAGTTGGAGATAATAGCTGCACAAAACTGATAGATTTATTTTTACATCTTTTTGCAAAAGTTTTGTTATCTGGCCATGGTAAATCAACCACTATTAAACCATTAACCCCGGTTTCTTTACATTTGTTTATAAATTTATTTTCTCCATATTGAAAAATCATATTATAATAACCCATTAAAATGACTGGTTTAGGATTTTTTGATTTTTTGAACTGTTTAACAATTTGAAAAACATCCCTTAATTTGGTTCCTTTTTTAATTGATCTATAGGCACTAGTTTGAATTTGTCCTCCGTCAGCAATTGGAGTGTTATGTGGAAAACCAATTTCGCAAATGTCTACATATTTTGAAATTGACTTTAATATTTGTAATGATTTTTTTTTATTATTATCTCCGGCGACTGTATAGGTTAATAAAGCGGGCCTTTTTTCTTTTTTACATTTTTGAAAAGCTAAACTAATTGGTGATTTGATCATTTGTATTTTCCCAATCTTTGTTTTAAGATATGTTTGTCTTTATATGCATCTCCACAACTACAAACGCAAACAATAGTATCTTTGCTTAATTTTGGAGCTATTTTTATTGCTTCTGCAAATGCATGACTTGGTTCTAAACTTGGGTTTAAATTTTCATACTTTGTTACTAACTTATATGCGCTTAAAGCTTCTTCGTCAGTAGCCGCTGTATATCTAGCTCTTTTTGCATCCTTTAAAAAACAATGTAATGGTGAAACTCCTGGATAGTCTAATCCAGCACTAATAGACTCTGTTTCTTCTATTTGACCTTCTTTATTCTGATTTACATATTGAGCTGCACCGTGCAATATTCCAATTTTTGATCCATAAGTTAAAGGTGCCGCATGTCTTTTGCTTTTTTTTGGCCCACCTGCTTCAACGCCAACAAACTCAATTTGTTTTTTGTTATAATGCATAAATTCATTCCAAAATCCAAAACTCGAGGAACCTCCTCCAACACAGTTTAATAGTTTTATTTTTTTTGGTATTTTTCCGAACTCTTTTTTTATTTGTATAATAAGTTCTCTAGAAATTTGTGATGTGCTCCAACCACAAATTTTGACAAAAATATTAGGTCCTACGGTTGAACCTACACACATATGAGTAGTGTCACAATTTGATACCCAGTATCTCATGCATTCGCTAACAGCATCAACAAGTGTTTGGCTACCTGTATAAACTGGGACTATTTCAGCACCATTTCTTCTCATTGCATCACAGTTAGGTTTTTGTCTTTTAATGTCTTTTACACCCATAAATATTTTACATTTCAAACCAAATTTTTTTGCAGCCATACTAAGCATTTTTCCAGCATATCCTGCTCCTGTATCACCTACGATAAATTTTTTTCCAGCTCTTTTTGCTATAAGACAATGAACAGTTGCATTGTAAATTTTGTGCGCGCCTCCATTAGCCTCGGATACAATTTTTGTCCATATTTGAGCACCACCTAAATGTTTTGTTAAGTTTTCAAGTTTTACGAAAGAAGTTGGTGAACCCACCCAATTTTTAAAATAATAATCTCTTTCTTTAATAAACTTTTTATCTCTTCTAATTTTTTCAAATAAATTTGTTAGATCTTCAACTGGTTTTTTTAAAGTTTCTGGAATGTAACTTCCACCAAACTTTCCTCCCCACAAACCAGTTTTTTTGTCATGTTGATCAATTAAAGGTATGTTTTTTTTAATCTTCATTTTTAATTTTATTAATATTTTCCAAAAAGAAATTTATTTTTGAAACATCTTTTTTCCCCGACGTTTCTAAGCTTCCTGAAATATCAATAATATCTGTTATTTTAGAATATTTATCAAGTCTATCGTCATATTGAATATTTCCCGCAAGCATTTTGGTTATAGAGTCAGGTACATCGTTTAGCAGTTTATGATCAAACTTTAGTGACTTTTCGTAGCCTTTGCTATCAAACAATATAATATCCGAAATTGACTCAAACTTTTTATATTTTTCTACATCTGATTTACTTTCTATTGTAATAGCAGTAATAATTTTTTTGTTGTACTTTTTTTTAATTGATTTAGTTTTTTCAGGACTTACATCATACAACTGGTAAAAATCAAAATTAAAATTTTTTATTTTTTCTAAAATATTTTTGTTGGGATTTACAAGGACAGCAACGAAATTAATTTTTTTTTTTTCAATATTGATTAATTCTTTTAATTTTTTAAACTCAATATATCTTTTAGATTTTCTATAGTTGACGATAAAACCAATAAACTTTGGAGGATTTTTGTGTTTTATAATATAGCTTAAAGTATTGAATTCATTAATACCGCAAATTTTTGCATCCATTATTAGCTAACATTATTTATTAATTTTTTAAGATTGTTTTTGACGTTTCCTTTGGTTATTGTTCTTCCCGCTACAATCCAGTCACTTCCATTTTTAAAAGCTTGTTTCGGTGTCATAACTCTTTTTTGATCATTAATATTTGAATTTAATCTTATTCCAGGAGTTATAATTTCCTTTTTAAAAATTTTTTTTACAAATTCAACTTCATGTGGGCTAACCACCAAACCATCTAAGTTGGCTTTACGAGCCAATTTGCTTTGTTGGATTACTAAATCTTTTACAGATTTTGAGTATCCTATCTCTTTTAAGTTTTTACTATCAAGTGAAGTTAGAGTGGTGACACCTACAATTTTAATTTTACCAGAAATTTTTTTAACTTCTTTTAAGGCTTTTAAACCAGAGCTAATATGTACAGTTAAATAATCTACGCTAAGGTCTTTAAGGGCGCTAACTGTGGATTTCATTGTATTTGGAATGTCATGTAGTTTTAAGTCTATAAAAATAACTTTATTTTTTAATTTAGAAATAAACTTTCTTCCATTTTTTGAGTTAAAAAACTCTAATCCAAATTTATAACCAACTTCAATTTTATTTGTTTGTGTTTCCTTAATTATTTTTTTCACTCTTTTTGTACTCTTTGTGTCACAAGCTATAAAAATTTTTTTATTTTTCATTGTTTAATTTGTTAAATAATTCTTTTGCCATTTTAAAGCGAATAGTTCTTTTTTTAGGAGTGTGAATCTTTTCTCCTGTTTTAGGATTTCTTGATATTCTTGGATTTTGAAAATGAGAAGACCAAATGCCAAAACCTCTTAATTCCACTCTTTCACCTCTTTTTAGAGATTCTATAATTTGATTCAAAAAAATATTAAAAAATTTTTCTAAGTCTTTTTTTAAAAAATTAGGATAATTGTCTGAGAGTTGTTTTAAAAGCTTTGATTTAACAATCACTAATTATCTTTATTATTCCTTTTTTTTCTTTTTAAGCTTATCCGAAAGTGAAGAAAATGGAAGATTTTTTCCTGAAGCTTCTGATCCAAATTTTGAAACAGCCTCTTTGTTTTGTAGTTCTTCTAAAAGTTTAATACTTAAGCTAACTTTTCTTTTATTAATATCTATTTCTGCTATAGCAGCATCAATTCTTTCGCCACCTACAAATCTTGATGGTCGAGAATCAGCGGCATTCACTGCGATTTGAGATTTTTTAATAGTGAAATTTAATTCACAACCTTCTGGATTTACTATTAGGCCTTTAACATCTGAAGATATGACTTTAACAGTTATTGTATCGTTTTCTTTTTTGTCTTTAAACCAATCGAAAGGATCTTTTTGAGTTTGTTTTAAACCTACTCTTATTTTCTGTAGGTCTTTTTTAATTTCTAAAATTTTAACTTTTAATTTATCACCTTTTTTATATTTTTTAAGTTCTTCTTCAGGATTTCCATTAAAACTTAAATCATTACAATGAAGAAAACCATCAATATCAAAATCATTAAATTTTACATAGATTGCATATTCATTTAAAGTGCTAACAGTGCCTTGAATTTCACTTCCGATAGGATATTTTTTTTCTAAAGTTTCATAAGGATTTTCAAAAGTCAATTTATGTGAAATTGCTACTCTTCTTTTTTCTTTATCTATTTCAGTTATAACACATTCGATTTCATCACCTATTTTAAACATTTTTTTTGCTGAAGGACTTTTTTTTGTCCAACTTAATTCGCTTGAATGTAGCAAAGTGCTTAAACCAGGTTCTAATTCACAAAATGCACCAAAATCCATTAACTTAACTACTTTTGCTTTATATTTTTTATTTAACTCATAATTAGATATATGTTCAAATGGATCAGGAGAAAGTTGTTTGATAGAACATCCTACTTGAAGTTTTTCCTTATCTACCGTTATTACTAATAAGTCGTGCTTTTCTCCAATATTAAATATTTCGTCAGGATGGTTAACTCTAGAGTAACTTATTTCTTGCAAATGAACCAATACATCTAATTCTGAATTTACATCAAAAAAACAACCAAATGAGCTATACCCTTTTACAGTGGCATTTTTAATTACATCACCAACTTTATACTTTTCAACTATTTTTGCTTTATCACCTTTTTTATTATTATTAATAATTTGTCTTCTTGATACACAAGCATTACCTCTTACTTTATCAAGTTTTATTAAAGCAAATTTAAGTGGTTCATTTAGTAAATGAGAAATATCTTTTAATGGTTTGTCTGAAATTTGTGATCCAGGGCAAAACATTAAAGAGCCAGTATCTAAATGTTCAACAATAACACCACCTTTACATTTAGAAGTAATTTTTCCAGTTATTGATTCATTTTTATCATAGGCCTCAACAAGTTTATCCCAACCTTTAATTTTTTGTGCTTTGGATGCAGATACTAATACTTCGCCATTTCTATCTTCTATTCTCTCTAACAATACTGAAATTTTTTCACCAATTTTCGCTTTATCACTCATTCCCATGCTTTTTAGTTCATTTACATCAAGCATAGGTTCACTTTTTAATCCTTCTATAAAAAGAAAAACAAATTTTTCAGTAACCTTGGTAATTTTACCTTCTATAATTTTACCTTCTATTAGATTTTTAGTTCTAGATAGTTGAGTATTAAGCAATTTTTCAAATTCTTTTGATGCAGCCGTTTTAAGATCGTTATATATTTCCATCAATTTTTTAATTTCCTATCCATAATTGCTTTTATTTTTTTAAAGCAACGTCTTCTACTAAGTTTAGTAGTATTAATCAATATCGAATCTTTTGTTTTTTTTAGTGGTCCATATTTTCTATTGCGGTCAGATTTGTCCCTATTTTTAAGGCTTTTTAGCACTTCTTTAAAAGTAATTTTTTTTTTTAAAATTTTGTATTCTTTAAATCTTCTTTTTGCACGTGTTTTGAGATTAGCTGTTATAAAAAACTTAAACATCGCATCTCTAACCTGCACAGTAGTTATATCTCGTCCATCAAGCACTGAACCTGCATATTTGATTGGTGGGAAGTAAGCACATTTTTTTTGAAATTTATGTACCATGTCTCTAACTTTTTTATTCTTAGCAATAATTGAGGCTGATACTGCAACATTATCTGATAATAAATTTTTAGTTTTAAGATCTTTCATTTTAATTGTTCTTATTTTTCTTTTTACTAAAGTGTGTGAAAATTTTTTTTTATTTTTTAATCTAAGAAGGCCAATGTATCTATATATCTTTCCAGTATCTAAATAATATAGATTATAATGTTTTGCTATTAGTTTTGCTTGAGTACCTGCCCCAGCGGCTGCTGGAGAGTCAATTGCAACAGTTATAATTTTTTTTCTTTTTTTCAATTTATTTTTGCCCCTAGATTTTCTTTTAAAATGTTAAAGAATGATGGAAAAGATGTTTTTATTGAATTAGGGTCATAAATTTTCCATTTACCTCCCAGCGTCAAAGCTGCTATGGTGCTTAACGCCATAACTCTATGATCTTTAAAATAATTTTTTATTTCAAATGTTTTTTTTAATTTTAAATTTGGATTTCCATAAATTTTTATTGAATTATTAGTTAATTTGGTTTTGATACCAATCATATTTAAGATTTTTGAACCCAATTTAAGTCTAGGGCTTTCTTTTTGATTTAATTCAGACAAACCTTTAAAATAGGATATTCCTTTAGCTTTTGCGGCAACTAAAAATAAAATTAAAAATTCATCAATTGCGTTGGTATTATATTTTTTTGGACAATTTATAGATTTAAAATATTTTTTAGACCTGACATGAATATCCGCTATTTTTTCTCCTTTGTATTTTTTTTTATTTTTTAATATTATATTCGCTCCCATTTTGTTTAAAATACTTATACATCCCGTTCTAGATGGATTCACATTTACATTTCTAATTATTAAATTTGATTTATCTGAAAGAAGTGTAAGAACAATAAAAAAAGCACTACTGCTAATATCTGATGGTATATTATAGTCAAAAGGACTAATTTTTTTTTCACCACCAATTTTAATTAGATCTATTTTTTTTTTACTACTAATAGAAAAAGGAATTTTTAAAAATTTATATAAGATTTCCGTATGGTTTCTTGATTTCAAAGCTTTAATTTTTGTTGTACCGGGCGCGTTCAATGCTGCTAGCATTACGCAACTTTTTATTTGAGCACTTCCTTTTTTTTCGAAATATTTTATTGGCCTGACAAAATTAGTACCCTGTATATAAATTGGGAGTGTAAATTTATTTTTCGGATAAAAATTTGCACCAAATTCTTTTAGTGGGCTTATAACTCTTGAGAAATCTCTTCTTGATAAACTTTTATCTCCAGTTAATTTTATTTTGTATGGAGATCTTATTAAGAGGGCCAATATTAGTCTTCCAAAAGTTCCAGAATTTCCAGCATCAATAGTTAAATTTTTTTTATATTTAAAACCATTAATTCCAACACCATTTATTTCACAAAATTTTTTTTTTAATTTAACTTTTACTCCAAGTTTTTTTAAACCTTTTAAAGTATTTAATACATCTTCAGATCTTAACAAATTATAGGCTTTTGATTTGCCCAAAGCTTGTGAGGCTAACAATGCCCATCTAATAGATAAACTTTTATCACCTGATACTCTTATTTTTTTATTAAATGGATTAATTTTTTTTTTTATTATTACATGTTTCGGCATTTAATATTTTAATTAAATTTAAAAAATTCACCAAAATATGCGTTTCGAGCATTCTGATTTTTTATTAGTTGAGAAGGTGTTCCTTGTGCTATAATTTTTGTGTTAGATAAAATCATTGCACGATCTACAACTGACAGAAGTTCTCTAGCTTGATGTTCACAGACTATTATGCACATTTGAGGTTTTTCATTTTGTAATTTTACTAAAATTTCTTTTAACATTTGAATGGTAAGAACATCTAGCGCTGCAAAAATTTCATCACATAATAAAATTTTTGGATCGCCAAGTAAAGCCATACAAATAACTAATTTTCGACGCTGTCCACCGGATAAAAATTTGGCCTTCACTTCTTTAACATTGTCTAGTTCAAATTTTGCTATCAATTCATTTACTTTGCCAACTCTATTATTTTTGTTATCAATTAATATTTCAGCGATAGCATTTAAGTTTTCATTTAGTGTTAAGTCATTAAAAAACCCACCATATTGAGGAACATAGCCAATCTTAAATTTTCTAGTTCTTAAATAAATTGGATAGTTTGTTGCGTCGTTTGATTCAAAAAATATCTTTCCATGATCAGGTTTTATTAAGCCCGTAAGAATATTAAATATTGTGCTTTTTCCAGCTCCATTTGGTCCAAGTAATCCTAAAATTTCACTAGCATTAACTTTGAAACTTACGTCATCTAAAATTTGTCTTTTTCCAAAAGATATTGAAATTTTATTAAATGATATTAACGGAGTGTTTTTTTTAAAACTTTTTATTCTAAATTTTTTAATAATTGCCATATTATTTTAAATAAAATATTTCAATTTTTTCATTTTCATCTTTCATTGAAAGTTTAGAGTTTTTTGTGATTAAGTCAATTTCCAATCTATCAGCTAGTAATTTTGTTTGGGAATTTCTGTAAATTATATCCTGATAAAGTATTGCAAGATTTTTATTGAATAAAAAGTCTAAATATTCAGAATTTATTTTATGTTCAGCATAATGTACTCTTATATTTTCATAAAAATTTGTATTGTAATTTTGAGTGTTGTACTTTGCAAAATTTGAGTAAATAACAATTTCTTCAGAATCGATAATGCTTATTATGGCTTTAACATTTTTTAGTAAAATTAAATTGGACTCTTTATCTTTAATTTCTCCAAATTTTGCATTAATTTTATAAGTATTTCCTACGCTATCTTTAGATAAATATTCGATATCTTTAATTATACTTGGGTTTTTTTCTGAAGTTTTGGATACTTTTTCATTTTGTAAAGTTTTTTTTTCAACTTCTATTTTTTGATTAAAATATTTAAAAAAAATTAACATAAAAATCAAAACAATTATTGAAAATAATGAAAATTGTATTGCAGTTTTTTTATTCATCTACTGAATATTTGCGCCAAGTATATTGTGAATATGAAGCAAACCAATAGTTTTTCTTTTGTTATTATTTTTATGAATACATAAGCTAGTTATTTTTTTATCAGACATTACAGATAAGCTTTTTGAAGCCAGTGTATCTTTATCAACACTTATTGGGTTTTTAGTCATAACATTTTTTACTAATAATTTTTTTAAATAGTTATTTTTTTGACTTAATCTTCTAATTTGACCATCTGTTATAATCCCTGTAGTCAATTTTTTTTTGTTTATCGCAATTAACACGCCAAGTTTTTTTTTAGTAATTATATTGAGTGCATTTCTCATATTAGAATTTTCATTTATAAATGGTATACCTTTTTTTTTAATCATCAAATCTTCTGCAGTTTTTAACTGTGCTCCCAGTGATCCTTTTGGATGAAGATTTTTAAAATTCTTTTTATTAAACCCTTTTTTATTTAAAGCTGCTACAGCTAAGCAGTCTCCTATTGCCAAAGACTCCGTAGTGCTACTTGTGGGAACAATACCTAGTCCAGCTTCTTTTACTTCAGGAATGAAAAGTTTTATATCTGAAGCTTTATATAGTATAGAATTTTTTTTTGAAACTATTCCAATTAAGGTTATTTTGTTTCTATTTGCAAACTGAATTACAGGTTTAAGTTCTTGGGTTTCTCCAGAATTACTAATTAAAATTAAAACATCTTTTTTTGATATACTACCCAAGTCACCATGAGCACAATCACTAGCCGCAAGTGAAAAAGATGGACATCCCACAGAAGATAGTGTTGCTGATATTTTAGATGCAATCAAATAACTTTTTCCAACACCACAAAGTATAATTTTTGATTGGCATTTTACTATTGCATTTACGGCGTGTTCAAAAGAGACATTTATAGAATGTTTTAATTTTTTTAAAGCTTGTATTTCAAGTTCAATGACACTACTTGCTATTTTTTTATAATTATTTTTTTTCATTAATTTTTTTAATGTTCAAAAATTGATGGTTTAAAACCAGAGATTTCTAAATCAACTAAAGAAGGTATAACTCCCATACATTTTTTAAAAAGTTCAATTCTTTTTTCTCTTATAAGCATTTTTGTTAATTTGTCTCTAATTTCAAATAAATATTCTGTGTCAGCAGCAGCATAACTAATTTGTTTAGAGGAAAGGTTTGGATTCCCCCAATCACTTTGTTGTTCTTTTTTTGATATATCTTTTCCACACAATTCTTTGACTAAATCTTTGTAACCATGCATACTTGACATAGTTCTTGCCAATTTTGAGGCCACTTTAGTGTCAAAAATTTTTATAGGTTTAACTTTTAAATGGTATTTTAGCCAAAGTAAATCTTGTCTTGAATAATGCATAATAAATTCAATTGATGGATTTGATAAAATTTTAATTAAATTTGGAGCTTTATAATTTTCTCTATTTAGTTTAATCAGATAAAATTTTTTTGATTCTAAACCTAATTGTACCAAAGTGAGGGGATCTCTACCAAGTGTTAAACCTAGGGCTTCACAATCAACCCCTATAATTTTTTCTTTGGATAAGTCAACTTCTGACGGGAGATCATTTTCAAAAATTTGTATGTTATTATTCATATTTAATTTATATATATAAAGACAAAAGAATAATGTCTATTTTTAGATTACAATGAAAAATGTTTTAATTTTTGGTGGTAGTGGTCAAATTGGCCTTTTTTTATGCAGGCGTCTTTCTAAGGATTTTACTTTAACCGTTGTAACACGAAACGCCCATCAAAAAGCTTATCGCTTGAAAACTCTAGGGAATGCAGGATATTTATCAATAGTTCAGTCAAGTATATTTGATGAAGATAAATTGAGAAATTTGATTAAAAAAGCACAAATAGTAATTAATTTAGTAGGAGTGCTAAGCGAGTCTAACAAAGGGAACTCTTTTAAAAATATTCATATTAATTTTCCTAATTTAGTTTCTAGACTATGTAGTGAATATAAAATTGAACAATTTATTCATATTAGTGCTTTAGGAATCGAAAAAGCTAATGATAGCAAATATGCTCAAAGCAAAATAAACGGTGAAAAAACAATTAGAGAAAATTTTTCTAGAGCTACCATCATAAAACCATCATTAATATTTAGCGTCTCCGACTCTTTAACAACTAAGTTTATGACATTATTAAATTTCTTACCAATTTTTCCTCTTTACTATGAAGGAAAAACAAAATTTACTCCAATACATGCCTCAGATGTAGCTGAGTTGATATTTTTTTTAATATCAAACGAAATAACTTCGAGAAAAATAGAGGCGATAGGGCCCGAAGTTTTGAATTTTAAAGAAATAATTCAAATATTATTAAAATGTATTGATAAAAAGAGAATTTTATTACCAATACCTTTATTTTTTGCCAAACTTTTGGCTTACTTTTTTCAGTTATTTCCAAACCCATTGTTAACACTTGATCAACTTTGTTTGTTAAAATATCCAAATGTCAAATCAGAATCTGGAACAACGAATTTTGATATTGGGTGCCCGAGCAAACTATATTTTGAAGAATCTGTTAAAAAATATAGTTTTAACTGGCGTGATGGTGGTCAATTTTCCATTATTGAAAATAATAAAAAATAAATTATTTATGACTAGTTATTTTGTTTATGCTATTATTACTTTAATACCTTTTTTTGTAATATATTTGACAATAAAAGCTGCAGTTAGAGGTTTTAATGCTAAAAAATCAGATAAAAATTTAAAAAAAACAATAATTTAATTTGATGAACTAGGAAAATTGTTAGTTTACAAAATTTTAAGTGAAGAAGAATTTGTAGAGAAAAATATTTAAAATTTGAAATTAGGCAGATTTAATTTTTTTCTCTATAAATTGTGGTATCTCCTCATCTTTTTCATTTGCGTCTTCTTTTTTACCTTTTGGTTGAAAAGCATAAAGTAAGTGAAGTTTGCAATAAGAGAAATCTTTTAAAGACTTTCTTCCACAAAAGTAAAAAGAGCTTTCGTTTGGATGTCCAATAGGCCACTTACATACACTTTCATCTAATTCTTCCAACTGTTTTGGATTTTCAGGTTCAAAATCTTTTTCAATAATTAGAGACTTAAATTTATTTCTTCTTCCTCTTCTAGAAAATTTATTTCCTTTTTCACCTAATTTATTATTAATTTGATTGCTTGATGAGTTCCTTGTTTTTATTTTGGCTGACAGGTTTAGCCTGTGAGCTTTCCCAATAACCGCATTTCTACTTATTCCGCCAATTATTTCAGCAATTTGACTGGCAGTGTTTCCTTTACCCCATAATTCTTTTAATTTTGCAACTTTTTCTTCTGTCCAGCTCATAAATACTATATTTAGTGTCCGTAAGTTAATTTACCTCTATATAGAGTTGCTCACAATAAGTAAAAAAAAACAAGTAAAATTTTTGTTTTATTAACAATATTATAAAAAAAACTATATGAATTATTACCAATGGTTGAATTACAAAATAAATATAAAATTGGCGTAAGAAAATTTGGTTTAATAAATTGGGTTGGTGCAATTAATTTATACCTTAAAGAGGTGAATAGATTTTTTGTGGTTTGGGCTCAAACTCTTTTGTCGCCACTAATTTCAAGCCTATTGTTTCTTTCAGTTTTAAGTTTAGCTCTTGGTAATGATAGAGGTGACGTCTTAGGTCATTCTTTTATTAACTTCTTAGCACCAGGATTAATTGTCATGAGTCTTATAGGTCAATCTTTTAGCCATACAGTTAGTTCATTTATGATTGGTAAAATGCAGGGAAACATTGTTGATATGTTATATGCCCCATTATCAGCTTTAGAGGTTTCTTTTGCTATAATTTTGGCAGCCGTTACAAGAAGCTTAGTTATTGCAATTATATCTATAATAGTTTTTTCAATGATAATTGAAATAAATTTTTATAGTATTTTTTACATATTTGTTTTTGGGTTTTTAAGTTCTTTTATTCTTGGATCTTTAGGTTTTATAACTGGTTTATGGGCAGAAAAATTTGATCATACTGCTACGATTACCAATTTTGTAATTACTCCTTTATCATTTCTTAGTGGAGTTTTCTATTCAATTGACAAATTACCAACTTTTTTTAAAAACATAAGTCTTATTAACCCATTTTTTTATATGATAGATGGATTTAGATTTGGATTTTTAGGAACTGCTGATGGATCTATTGAATTTGGATTAATCTATTTAACCATTATTTCGGTAGCAATATGGTTTGTAGCTTTTTATCTTTTTAAAAAAGGTTATAAAATTAAATCATAAAATAAAAAAATGAGTGCTTTAGCTAAAAACTATAATAGAAGAAAAATTGCTTTTAAACGAGGCAAAGGAAGTTTTCTTTTCTCAACTAATGGAAAAAAATACCTAGATTTTGTACAGGGTATAGCAGTTAATTCTTTAGGACATGCTAATCCATATTTAATTAGAGCAATAAACAAACAAGCCAAGAAAGTTTGGCAAATTTCAAATGCATTCATTATTCAAGAAGGAGAAAAACTTGCTAAAAGACTTACTCAAAAAACTTTTGCTGATTATGTTATTTTTCAAAACTCTGGCACAGAAGCAACCGAAGCATCAATAAAAGTTGCAAGAAGATATTTTTATTCTATCGGTAAACCAAAAAAAAATAGAATTCTTTGTATAAAAAATTCATTTCATGGAAGAACAATTGCAGCAATTAATGCTAGTGGAAGCAAAAAAATGCAGGAGGGGTTTGGCCCAAAAGTTAGTGGTTTTGACCACTTTGAATTTGGAAATCTAAAATCTTTAAAGAGATCTATAAAAAAAAATACTGCTGCAATTATGGTCGAAACCATTATGGGAGAGGGGGGAATCAAAGTTCATAGTAGTGTTTTTCTAAAAAAGCTAAGAAAAATATGCAATCAAAAAAAAATATTGTTAATTTTAGATGAAGTTCAATGTGGAATTGGAAGAACTGGAAAGTTTTTTGCGTTTGAGTATGCAAAAGTTAAACCAGATATAGTACCAATTGCAAAAGGAATAGGTGGAGGATTTCCACTTGGCGCAGTTCTAATGACAAAAAAAGTTGCTACTGGAATGGTTCCAGGTACTCATGGAACTACAAATGGCGGCAATCCCTTGGCAATGAGCGTAGGTAATTCAGTGTTGGATCAAATTTTTAAAAAAGGATTTCTTAAAAATGTACAAAAAATTTCTAAATATTTTCATAACGAACTAAATAAAATTAAAAATAATTATCCTAAATTAATTAAAGAAGTAAGAGGAGTAGGTTTATTAATTGGTCTACAACTTTTTAACGATCCAACAAAATTTATTAAAAAACTTCAGGATAATAAAATACTTACAATAAAATCAGGGGAAAATACTATAAGAATTTTACCTCCTCTTAATGTTAAGAAATCAGAAATAGATATTGCAATAAAAATTATTAGAAAAGTTTGTAAAAAACTTTAATTATAATGAAACATTTTATTAACATAAGAGATATTCCTGGTAAGGATTTAAAAAATATAATTTTAGACGCAAAGAAGAGAAAGAGTAAAAGAAAAAATTTGAATACTCTTGATTTAGATAAAGATTCACCATTAAAAGGTAAGCTATTAATTCAAATGTTTGAAAAACCAAGTTTAAGAACAAGGTTAAGTTTTTATACCGCTATCAAACAGCTCAATGGAGGAGCTCTTACATTAAGATCTGACGAACTCCATTTAAACAAAGGAGGAGAAAGTTTAGCAGACACTGCAAAAATTATATCTACTTTTGGAAATGCATTTATGCTTAGAACAGATAGTGACAAAAAATTAGAAGAATTTAAAAAGTATATGACTATTCCGATAATAAATGGATTGAGTTTTTCTTCTCATCCAAGTCAAGTTTTAAGTGATGTTTTTACCATTGAAGAGATTAAAAAAAAGCCTATTTCAAAATTACAAATTTGTTGGATTGGAGACTCAAATAATGTTCTTAATAGCTTAATTGAAGCTTCAGTTAAATTTTCATTTAGATTAAATATTGCTTGCCCAAAAAAATATGAACCAAATAAAAATTTATTAAGTTGGGCAAAAAAAAATAAAGGAAAAATTAAGATATTTAATGATATTAAAAAAGCTGCGATAGGTAGCGATGTGTTTTTTACTGATAAAGTAATTAGTATGAATGATAAAGTTAATAAATCTAAAAAATTAAAAGACTTTAAAAATTTTAAAGTAACTTCAAAAATAATGAGTTGTGGAAAAAAAGATGCAATTTTTTTGCATTGTTTGCCTAGAGGGTCAGAAGTTTCAAATGAAGTTTTTTTAGGTAATCAGTCTAAAGTTTGGCAGCAAGCGCTAAATAGAATTTATGTTCAGAAAAGTATTTTGTTGTATTGTTTTGAAAAATTAAGGTAGTGGTTTTGGACTATCACTGTTTTGATTCAGATATAAAATAACTGAAGCTCTATCTTTTTCTTTTTTTAGTCCAGCAAATCCCATTTTGTTTCCTTTGATCCATTTTGATGGCTTAATTAAAAAACCATTCATTTCCTCCCAGTTCCATTCTTTTTTATAACCGGATAAAGCTTTTGAGTATTTATAGTCTGATATTGATCCAACTGGTCTGAACATTACATTCCAAAGTTTAGGGCCAATTTTATTTCCTCCTCCCTGGTTAACGCTATGACATGCGGCACACTTTTTAAAAACTTTTTTGCCATGTTCGATATCTCCCATTTGTAATAAAGCGGCAATATCTACCTGGCTTTTAGAACTTGCGTAAGTTGCTGTTGCATCTCCTACTTTAACCTCAACCTTGTAGCCTTCAACATCTGGTTTTTTAACTTCAAAAATTACATCAGATATTTTACCAACACCAAATACAAGTAAAACCACTAACAAAACTGCGGTAATTATTTTATTGATCTCAAAACTATCCATAAATTTATTTAATTATAATTATTTTGGACGTATAACATAATAATTTGAAAATTACTTAATTTTTAGACTGTTAATTTGCGTCTGTTAGACGCACAGATAAATTAAACATAATTTTAAATGCCAAAAACAATAATTTTAATTCCTTCAAGAATGTCAGCCTCAAGGCTACCTGGAAAACCACTTTTAAAAATAAATAATTTGCCCATTATTTCTCATGTATTTAATAAGGCAAAAAAAACGAATATCGGGAGAGTTGTGGTTTGTGCTGAAGATAATGAAATTTTAAAAGAAGTTGAAAGAAATGGTGGAGAAGCAGTTTTAACAAGCAATAAGCACAAATCCGGTAGTGATCGTATATTGGAAGGTTTTAAAAAACTGGGAATTGATAATGCTGATTATATTCTAAATTTACAAGGTGACGAACCAAATATAGATGAGAATGATATAAAAAATTTAAATAATTTTATGATTAACAATAATTCAGATATCGGAACTTTAGCTACAAAAATTAGAAACGACGCAATGTTATCAAATAAAAATGTAGTTAAGGTAGCATTAAAAGAAAAACTTTCCAGTGAGAATTTTCCTTTTGCGTTAAATTTTACAAGACAAGACTTATCAAATAAATATAAAAATATTTATCATCATATTGGAATTTATATTTATAAGGTAAATATTTTAGAAAAATTTGTAAATTTTGATCAAACCAAAAATGAAGTAGAATATAGGCTAGAGCAATTAAGGGCATTGGATAATGGTATTAAAATTAACGTAGCTTTAGCAAAATCTTCACCGATAGGCATAGATACTAAAGAAGATTATCTAGCCTTAAAAAAAATTATGGAATATAAACTTTAAAATGAAAATACTTTACCAGGGATCTCCAGGAGCTTACTCGCATTTGGCTGCTAACGAACTTTATCCTGACGCTGAAATTGTAGCTTGCAAAACTTTTGACGAATGTTTTAGAAAAGCAGAAGAAGATAAAAATCTTAGAATAATTATACCTGAGTCAAATAGAATTACAGGAAATATAGGTATAGAATATTTAATTTTTAAACATCGTTTAAATATATATGCTGAACATTTTCACAGAGTAGAGCATAACTTATTAGCGCTTCCAGGAACAAAATTGCAAAATATTAAGAATGCTTACTCTCATGCTCAAGCGTTATCTCAATGTTCAGAGTTTATAAAAAAAAATAATATAAATGAAAATGTTAGAGCTGATACAGCGGGCTCAGCTGCTTTAGTTGCAAAAAATAAAAATAAAAATGATGCTGCTATTGCTTCAAAATTAAGTGCAGATATTTATAAATTAGATATTATTGCATCAAATATAGAAAATGAAAAAGGCAATGTAACTCGTTTTCTAATAATGGGAAAAAATATTTTACAACCAAAATTGGGAAAAGAGAAATATATAACTTCATTTTTATTTAAATTGAAAAGCAAACCTGCTGCATTGTACCAATCTTTAGGAGGCTTTGCGATTAATGGAGTTAATTTAACTAAACTACAGAGCTATCCAGAGAAAAATTCATTTTCTTCTTATTTCTTTCTCTGCGATTTGGATGGACACATTGACGATCCAAAAGTAAAAAAATCTCTCGAAGAACTAGGTTTACATTGTGAGGATTTTCACGTTCTAGGTGTTTTTCCAGCTGATAAGTTTCGAGATAATTAATTTTTTAAATACTTTAATATTGTAGAATAGAAATCATTGCTGCTATAATAGAATTGGAGACTAGAGGTGAATGCTGCTTGAACCCGACCAGATCTTAACAGAAGCAATCGTAGAGACAGTTGTTCAGGTTCTAGTCTCCTTAACTTAAAATGAACAAAAATTTAAAAGTTTTATCGTTAAAATACAGACCGCAAGTTTTTGGCGATTTAATAGGTCAAAGCATAGTTGCTGATACAATAGCTAATTCTATAAAATATAACAAAATTCCCAACGCGTATTTATTTACAGGAATAAGAGGAGTTGGAAAAACAACAATAGCAAGAATAGTTGCGAAATCTCTAAATTGTACAAATGGTTTTGACAAAATCTGCAATGATAATCTTTGTGAAAATTGTG
>CACIPW010000008.1 GCA_902588635.1 uncultured Pelagibacteraceae bacterium
ATCATCTTTACCTTTAAAAGTTGCTATTAGTGATATTGACATCCTTTATTCTCCTTTTATTATTATGGCGTTACTTGTTGAATTATCCAACCTCATTTTTTTTACTGGTTTTAATTCATCAGAATTATACCATTCAATTGCCTTTTCATATGAAGGAAAGTGAATTAAAACATTTCTAGTGTAAGTCCATTCACCTTCAACGGTTTGAAACTCTCCACCTCTTACAAGAAATTTACCACCAAACTTTTCAACTATTGGTGTTACTTTACTTACATAGTCTTTATAAATTTCTTTATCTTTAATATTTTTAATTTGAGCAATTACATATCCGCTCATATTTTTCTCCTAGATTGTTTTGTTTTTATTTATTAGATCCAGCTTGGAAAAGGAAGTTTTTTTTCTTGCAAAAATTTTTTATTAAACATCTTTGAGTTGTATTTGTCTGATTTATCACAAAGTATAGTAACTATAGTTTTGCCTGGACCTAATTCTTTACCTAATCTTATAGCTCCAGCAATGTTAACACCACAACTCGTACCTAAGCTTAAACCTTCATTTTGAATTAAGTCATAAAGAATTGGTAAAGACTCTTGGTCACTAATTGAAAAAGCCCCATCAATTTTAGCTTCCGCAAAGTTTGCTGTCACTCTACTTGATCCGATACCTTCTGTTATTGATCCACCTTCACTTTTAAGTTCACCATTTTTAATATAATTATATAAAGCAGAGCCGGCTGGATCAGATAAATATATTTTTATATTTTTGTTTTTTTCTTTTAAAAAACTACTAACACCGCCGATAGTTCCGCCAGTACCCGAGGAGCAGACAAAACCATCTATTTTTCCATTTGTTTGATCCCAAATTTCAGGTCCAGTTGTTTCATAATGACCTTTTGCATTAGCAGTGTTATCAAATTGATTTGCCCAAACTACTCCATGATTATTTGTGCTTTTCAACTCTTCCGCAAGTCTTTTAGCAACTTTTACGTAATTACCATCGTCTTTATAAGGTTTAGGTGGTACCAATTTTAAATCAGCACCAATATTTCTTAACATATCTTTTTTTTCTTGTGTTTGATTGTCATTCATTACGATTATAGTTTTATAACCAATTGAATTTCCAATAAGACATATACCAATTCCAGTATTGCCTGCAGTTCCTTCGACTATTGTTCCACCTCTTGAAATTAATTTTTTTTCTTCAGCATCTTTAATTAAAGCTAGTGCTGCTCTATCTTTTACTGAACCACCTGGGTTTAAATATTCAGCTTTTCCATAAATATTGCACCCTGTTATTTCGGAAGCAGCTTTAAGTTTGATTAACGGTGTATTTCCAATGCCCTCAAGAAAATTATTTTGAGCATTTTTCATTTTAATTTTTGTCGCTGTCTGAAGTTATACCGTAAGGTTTGAAAGCTTCATCATCAGGAGAGCTTTCGCCGACATTTTTTGCAGGAATACCAACCATTACAGAATTTTCCTGTACATCTTTGGTAACAACTGCATTAGCACCAATTTTTGAATTTTTTCCAACAACTACCGGTCCTAAAATTTGTGCACCAGAACCAACTACAACATTATCCATTAATGTTGGATGTCTTTTAATATTTCTTTGATCATCAGAGTTAACACTTGGAGATATACCTCCTAAAGTAACCATATGATAAATAGTTACATTATCTCCAATTTCTGAAGTTTCTCCAATGACAACTCCCATTCCGTGATCTATAAATAAATTTTTACCAATTTTTGCTTTAGGGTGAATTTCTATTCCTGTTAAAAACCTTGATAGCTGAGAAATCATTCGTGCAATTAAATCAAATTTTGCTATTGAGAAAAAGTTTGCAACACTATGAAAAAATACAGCTTTAACACCAGGGTAAGTTAAAATTACACTAAGTTTAGATTTAGCAGCTGGATCTCTTTTAATAATAGATTCTAAATATTCGTTCATAGTTTTTTAAGAATTTAGATTAACTAAAAACTACTTGTTACAACAACAAGTAGCATCTTCAGGTTTACAAACACACTGCTTGTTTCCATCACATCCACAAGCATCATTTGTGCAATTGCTGCAATTACATTTTGGGTTGCTACACGCCATACTTGAAATATAAATATTATCTAAAAAATTACAATGATTAATTTGTCACTGATTACAACTGATCCAATGTAAGTCCTTTTAGATTTGCAGGAACAGCAACATCCATCATTTTTGGATTATCAAGATTAAGGTTATTCATTATTTCAATGTATTCATCAACAGAGCCAACTTGAAGCCTTGGATTGTTATTTTTTTCATCTTTAATTGTTGAAAATTTTTTACCATTGTAGTCATGGGCAGGGTAGACTATAGTTTTTTCTGGTAGTTTTAATAATTTATTAAACAATGAGTTATACTGAGTTTTTGCACTTCCATTTTGAAAATCTGTTCTTCCAGTTCCATTTATTAAAAGAGTGTCTCCTGTAAAAACTCTATCATTCATCAAAAAACTATAAGAACAATCAGTATGACCTGGAGTATAAATTGCTTTTAGTTGAATTTTATCTATTTCAATCTTGTCATCTTCTTTAATTCTTAAGTCTATAACTTCTGATTTGGAATGTTCTCCCATAATTTTTGTACATTTAGTTCTTTTGCTTAATTCACTTATACCAGTTACATGATCGGCGTGAATATGTGTGTCGATTACTTTAACCAACTTAAGATCTAGTTCTTTTAAAACCTTTAAATATTCTTCTGTTTTTTCTATAACAGGATCAATAATCAATGCTTCTCTTCCTTTATCGCTAGCTATTATGTACGTGTAGGTTGAAGAACTGTCGTCAAATAATTGTTTGAAAATCATTAGTCTAAAAACATTATAAAAAATTGCATGACAAATCAATCTTGCATATAATTTGTTTATAAAATTAATTAAGGAGAAGAAATGACATTAAAAATAAATAGTTTAGCACCAGATTTTAAAGCCAAGACCCAAGAGGGCGACATATCTTTTCACGAGTGGCTTGGAGATAGTTGGGGAGTATTATTTTCACACCCAAAAGATTTTACACCAGTTTGCACTACAGAACTTGGTACATTGGCAAAAATGAAACCTGAGTTTGACGCAAGAAACGTTAAAGTTATTGGTTTAAGTGTGGACCCAGTTTCTGATCATGTTAAATGGTTAGACGACATTAAAGACGTAACAGGAAACAAACCAAACTACCCAATCATTGCAGATGAAAAGTTAGAAGTTGCAAAACTTTATAATATGTTAGAGGGTGATGCGGGAGTTGAATCGATGGGACGTACCGCAGTGGACAACCAAACAGTTAGAACCGTTTTTATTATTAGACCTGACAAAAGGATTGGATTATTTTTAACTTATCCAATGGCAACAGGTAGAAACTTTAATGAAATATTGAGAGCTATCGATTCAATGCAATTAACAGTCAAACATAAAGTTGCTACACCAGCGAACTGGAATAAAGGTGAAGATGTGATTATTGTTCCTGCTGTTAAAGACGAGGAGGCTAAAAAACTATACCCAAATGGTTGGAAAGCTTTAAAACCTTATTTAAGAAAAGTTCCCGATCCTTCTAAATAAATCGGAAAAAAAATATTAAACCAACAATCTTAGAAATAGGATTGTTGGTTTTTTTTTAACGTTTATATTTTTTCATTGAAACTTGAGCTAATAATAAATTAGGATCAATAAAAATTTTAGATTCTTTAATTTTCTTAAAAGATTTATAAGCAAATATTGCAATCGGTAGCTCAGTACAACCAAGTATAATTTTTTTACATTTTGCTTTAATTAAATAATTAACAGCAGGTTTTAAAACTTTTTCAGCCTCTTTAATTTTTCCCATTTTCACATATTTTATTGCTTTATTAACATTTTTTTTTTGTAAACCTTTTCCAGGGGTTACTAATTTATAATTTTTATTAAAGTATCTACTGTAAACATTAGTTTTTAAAGTAGCTTCTGTGCTTAATAATCCTATTTTAGAATTTTTTTTACAATTTTTTTTTGTATAAAGGTAAACTTCTTTTGGCATACTTATAATTGGAATTTTTATTTTTTTTCTAAGATCATCATACCAATAATGCGCTGTGTTACATGGCATGACTATAAATTTACATTTATTTTTTTGAAGTAAATGGCAACCTTTAATTAGACTTTTTAAAACATTATAATATTTTTTAAGATTTTCTGGTCTTTTTGGAATGTTTGATTTGTTGTAAAGAATGAAAAGAGGATATTTTTGATCTATCTTGCCTCTATTTAAAACTGCAAGCTTATTGCAAAAATCTAAACCTGCTTGAGTTCCCATTCCACCTAATATTCCGATCATAAATTTTTTTTGATTAAATTGTTTTATTTCTTGATCTCATAAAAACTAAAATTAAACAACCTTTTTCTGTGAATGAAGAATGTTTTGATCCAGGTTCAAAACTAATAAAATCTCCTTTTTTAAAAATTTTTCCATCAGCATCTGTCAATTCTCCATCAAGCATATAAAATTCTTCATAACTAACATGTTCATGAGGAATACTTTTAGCACCAGGATCCATTTTTAAAATATAGCTTCCTTGTCCTTTTTCTTTTTCATAACTTATTTTATGCCAGCTCATTCCTTCAATTGGTTTGCCGTAGTTGTCGAAAGGTTCAAATTCAAGACTTAATGGATTGGTTATAATTCTTCTTTTCATAAAATTAATAAAATATACTTTTTATTTTAATTAGAAATTATAAAAGAGACAAATGGAATTTTTAATATTAGGTTTTTTGACGGGTCTTAGCCTAATTCTTGCAGTAGGTGCCCAAAATATCTTTGTTATAGAGCAGGGTCTAAAAAAACAATACGTATTTTTAGTTTGTTTAATTTGTTCTTTATCAGATTTAATTTTAATTTTTTTAGGTATATTTTTATTTGAGTTTTTTAGAAACCTATTCACTCATAAAATAGAATTAATATTTAATATATTGTTATTTATTTTTTTAATTTATTTTGTAATTAGCAAAGTTAGAACTAATTACGATAATTTTGATATTGATCCATACAAAACGGAAATATCTTTAAAGAATATAATAATTAAAACATTAGGTTTTACTTATCTAAATCCTCACGTTTATTCAGATACTGTTTTTTTTTTAGGTAATTTTTCTAAAAATTTTTTAATTTCGCAAAAATATTATTTTGGCATTGGGGCTTCAATAGCATCTTTTTTATTTTTTTTCTCTTTAGGCTATTTATCTAAACTTTCTTCAAAATATTTAAAAAGTACAAAAACATGGAAAATTATAAATATATTTATAATTACATTTATGAGTATTTTGGCTTTTTATGTTTTGTTAGATATTCTTAATTTGAAAAACCGTATTTTCTAAGTCTTACATCTCCAGTTCTGGCGTGTGCCTCCATACCTTCATATCTTGAAATTCTAGCTGCTGCAGCGCCAACTTCTCTTGTGGATTCTTTTGTCATTCTTTGAAAACTTAATGTTTTAATGAATTTACCAACAAACAATCCACCAGTATATCTGCCAGCTCCTTTAGTTGGGAGAATGTGATTTGTCCCTGAACATTTATCTCCATAGGCTACAGTTGTTTCTTCACCAATAAACAATGAGCCGTAATTTTTTAATCTATCATGGAACCATTTTAGATTTTTAGTTTGTACTTCTAAATGTTCTGGTGCGTATTCATCGCTTATTGTGGCCATCTCTTCATCAGTATCACAAAGAATTACTTCTCCGTAATCTTTCCAGGCTGCTTCTGCACTTATTCTTGGAACTTCTGGTAAGTCTGCAATTAATTTCGGCATTTTTTTTATTACTTCGTCTGCAACTTTTTTACTTGTTGTAAATAACCAAGCTGGCGAATTGTACCCATGTTCTGCTTGACCAACCAAATCAACAGCAACAATTTCTGGGTCTGCTGTTTCATCTGCTATTACGGCAATTTCAGTAGGTCCTGCAAACAAATCAATACCAACTTTACCGAAGACAATTCTTTTTGCTTCAGCAACAAACTGGTTTCCTGGGCCAACTAAAATATCAGCTGCTGGATTGCCAAACATTCCATAAGTCATCGCAGCAATAGCTGGAACACCACCTAAATTTAATATCACATCAGCTCCACATAAATCTGCTGTGTAAACAATAGCGGGATGCGCACCGACACCTTCTTTTGGTGGGCTGCACGCGATAATATTTTTAACTCTAGCAACTTTAGCAGTTGTTATGCTCATTACTGCGGAAGCTATGTGGGCATACCTTCCTCCAGGCACGTAACATCCAGCAGTATTTACAGGAATTAATTTTTGTCCTGCATATAAACCTTTAGAAAGTTCAACCTCAAAGTCTTGTCCGTAATTTTTTAATTGAGCTTCTGCAAATTTTCTAACTCTATCATAAGAAAATTTAATATCGTCTTTTGTTTTTTGATCTAATGTTTTTTTTATTTCTTCAATTTTTTCTTTTGATACGATAATTTCACCATCATATTTATCGAATTTTTTTGTAAGCTCTTTGCAACCATCTTCTCTTGATTTTTCTAAATCATTAAGAAGATTTTGAACTATTTCTCTTGTTTTTAAATCATCGGATGATGAAGTTTTTGGAGATTTTTTTAAGTATTTAATTGCCATAAAATTTTGAAAGTTTTTAAATCATTAATTAATCTAATGCAACAACCGCAGCTGCAATTGAAGCAAGTCTCGCTGGTGCATCGTCAGATCTACTTGTAATTACCACAGGAACTTTTCCACCTATTACAACTCCTGCAGCACAAGCACCCATAAAATAAACCATCATTTTGACTAATCCATTACCTGTTTCAACGCTTGGCACTAATATTATATCTGCTTCACCTGCAACGGCGCTTTTTACTCCTTTAATAGCAGCAGATTTTTTTGAAATACTATTGTCAAAAGCAAGAGGCCCAAAAACATCTGCATTTAATTTTTCTTTTGTAGCTAGATCGGTAATTTCTTTTGCATCCATTGAACTTTGAACGCTATCAAGCACTTCTTCCGTCGCAGATAAAACAGCTACTTTTGGTCTTGCTGTTCCAATCCTATGAGAAAAATCAATAACATTTCTTAAAATGTGCATTTTTGTTTTAACGTTTGGCATCACATTTAATGCACCGTCAGTTATTATTAAAGGTTTGTCATTTTTATCTAGAGTCATATGCCATATATGACTCAATCTTGTTTTGCCAAGTAAATTATATTCTTTTTTAATTACTTCTTTCATTAAAATATCTGTATGAATATGACCTTTTACAATTATTTTAATCTTTCCTTTAGATGCTAGTTTGGCCGCAACTTTTGCAGTATCGTTTTCCACTGGCTCATGAATAATTTCATATTTTGAAATATCAAATTTTAAATCGTTAGCACAACTTTCAATTTCTTTTTTATCTCCAATCAGAACTGGGGTAATTAAATTTTCATTAACAGCATCCATCGCCGACAACATTGGTAATGGTTTTCCAGCATTTACAATCGCAGCTGGTACACCTTTCTTTTTGTGAGCAACATTTAGCAAGTTGTCTGGACAAACTATTTCTTTATTCGAAAGCATTTTTTATATTCTTTTTATATATAATTTCAAATGTGTATATAGTAAGTTAAAATGTCTTAAAATGGAAATAGTTACAAAAATTGCCCCATTATCTTTAGCTTTGATTATGCTTGCTCTTGGGATGGGACTAACAGTCCAAGATTTTACTAGAGTAGCAAAACAACCAAAAGATTTTTTAGTAGGTTTAATTTGTCAGTTAATTTTTTTACCTGTTATTGCCTTTATATTAGTTATTTTATTTAAAACACCTGTTGAATTAGCAGTTGGATTAATGATTATAGCGGCTGCACCAGGCGGAGTAACCTCAAATGTTTTAACGAAATTTGCAAATGGAGATGTGGCTCTTTCTATATCTTTAACGGCAATTATAAGTTTACTAAGTATAATTACTGTTCCTTTTATAATTTTTAAATCTTTAGATATGCTTGATGCATCAACAAACACAAATCAAATTTCAATGTTAGGTATATCAATAAAAATGTTTTTAGTTGTAACTTTGCCAGTGATTTTAGGAATGATTATAAGAAAATTTGCAACTAATTTTATTTCTTCTAAAGAAAAAATTATTCAAACCATTTCACTAATTTTATTTTTAATTGTACTTTTTGGAGCCATCATCCAAGAAAGATCTAATATCATGCCATATATGAAACAAGCTGGCATTATAACATTTTTGTTAAATATAATTATGATGGTTATTGGTTTCTATGTTGCAAAATTTTTTGCAACTGGAACAGAACAAAGAAAGTGCATTTCACTTGAGTGTGGTCTTCAAAATGGGACACTAGCAATATTTGTTGCAACACAAATTTTTAATGATGTTGCTTATATTATACCTGCTGCGACCTATTCTTTAATTATGTTTGCAACATCTATAATTTTTGTTTTTTTGATAAAAAAAACTAATTAGTTATTCCAAAAAGGACATGCGCTAGAAGCAAATAAATATTTCTTTAAATCATCACTTAATTTTAAAGTGGTGATGGACAATCCTGCCATCTCCATTGAAGTTGCGTATCTTCCAACGTAAGTTTTTACATTATTTATTTTTGAGTTTGATAAATTTTCATTTACTCTTTTTGATACTATATATAACTCTTCTAAAGGGGTAGCACCTAAACTATTTATCATTATTGCTATATTGTCATTCTCTTTTAATTTTGAGTCTTCAATAATTCTTTTATAAAGATCATCTACTAAATCATTTGCTGGTTTTAGTTTCTCTCTTTTTATACCTGGTTCACCATGTATTCCCATTCCAATTTCTATTTCATCATCACCAATTTCAAAAGTAGGTTTACCAGCCTCTGGTAAAATGCATGGTGACAAAGCAACGCCAAGAGTTCTAATATTATTATTTGCTTCTGTTGCAATTTTAAAAGTTTCATCAAGTGATGCACCAGTTTCTGCAATAGCACCAGCAATTTTAAATACAAAAATCATTCCAGCTATTCCTCTACGTTTTGATTTTTCAGCTTCACTTGCACTTGCTATATCGTCTGCAACAATTACTTTTTTTGTTTTAATTCCTTCAGCCTCAACTATTTCACAAGCCATTTCAAAATTCATTACATCACCACCATAATTTCCTATGACGCATAAAACACCGCTGCCATTATCAGCATTCTTTATTGCTGAAACCATTTGTTCAACAGAAGGAGATGCAAACACAGAACCGATTGCACAAGCGTCTAAAAAACCTTTACCAACATATCCAGTAAATACAGGTAAGTGTCCTGATCCACCTCCAGTTACTATTCCAACTTTTTTTGATGCTTTTGTAGCTCTTGTAATAACTCTGTTATTTTCTTTAGCTAGTGCATAAACATCAGGGTGGGATTTAATTAGTCCATCAATAGACTCTTCTACGAAATTAGTGGGATTGTTGATTATTTTTTTCATAATTAATTTTATATTTTATTTTTAAATATAATTATACTAATAAATCTACATGATATTTGAAAATTTTATAAATTTTATTGACAAAAATTATCACCATAAAAGATTAGTTAAATTTTTAAAAAATTATAAAATTGATTTAATTATTGACGTAGGATCGCATAAAGGTGAGTTTATAAATAATGTTATTGAACATATTCCATTTAAAAAAGCCTATACATTTGAACCTCAAAAAGAAGTTTTTGAAATTTTAAAAAATAATTTAGTTAATGACAATAGAGTTTTACATAATAATCTAGGTATAAGTGATAATGTTGGAAAAAAAAAAATTACAATTAATAAATTAACGTCCACTTCCAGTATGAGTGAAATAGATGAAAATTCTTTTTTTTTAAAATTTAAGAATTTGTTACTGAAACAAAAAAAAGAAAAAGAAATTTATGAAATAGAAACAAGCACAATTGACAACTATTTCAGAAGTTTAGATTTACAAAATTCATTATTAAAAATTGATGTAGAAGGACACGAATTAAATGTTTTAAGAGGCTCAAAAAATACAATAAAAAAAATTGATTTTGTTTTAATTGAGAATCAATTTTTTGATATTTATAAAGATAACAATATTGATGAAATTGATAATTTTCTTACAAACAATCAATTTGATTTAATTAAAAAATTTCGTTTCCCCACGTTTCATTTTGAGGATAGAATTTATAAAAAAAAATTAACTTAAAAAAAATGCAAACATTTAAAATAAAAATACCTGAAGAAAATCTTCAAAATATATATTCCAAGGTGAAAAACTATCAATGGCACGAGATGCCTGATGATGGTGGATGGGATTATGGAACAAATTTAGACTACATGAAAAGTTTTTCAAAATATTGGGTTGAAAAATACGATTGGAAAAAAACAGAAGAAAAAATCAACAAGTTTAAAAATTTTAAATCAAATATAGAAGGAATTGATATTCATTTTATTTACGAAAAAGGAAGTGGTTCTAATCCTAAACCATTGTTACTAAGTCATGGTTGGCCAGGTTCAATTGTAGAATTTTTACACATTATTCATCAATTAGCTCATCCTGAAAAATTTGGCGGCCATGAAGAAGATGCATTTGATGTTGTGGTACCATCACTGCCTGGTTTTGGGTTTTCAGGAAGACCTAAAAGACCAATAGGTCCAAGAAAAATGGCATCAATATTTAATTCTTTAATGACAAATGAACTTGGTTACAAAAAATACATTGCACAAGGAGGAGATTTTGGTGGAACCATTTCAACTTGGCTAGCATACGATTTTCCTAAAAATTTACTAGGAATACATATTAATATTTTAATTACTCGACACCCTGATGGTCCACAAACACCCGATGAAAAAGAATGGCAAGATAGATTTAGAAAAGAACAAAGAATTGAAGATGGTTACAGAACTCAACAAGCAACAAAACCCCAAACATTAAGTTATTCAATGATGGATAGTCCAGTTGGTGTTGCTGCATGGATAATTGAAAAAATGCGTGGCTGGTCCGATATTAAAAATGGTGACATTGAAAGCGTTTATTCAAAAGATATTTTATTATCTAACATCATGGTTTATTTGGTAACCAAAACTTTTAATACTGCTTCGTGGATTTACTATGGAAGAAGAGAAGAGGGTGGAAGATATCTTCCAAAAGAACATCTTCCTCTAAAAGTTCCAACTGCAGTAGCGTTATTTCCTAAAGAATATTTAGAATGGGCTCCAAGATCTTATGTTGAAAGGATTTATAATATTAAACAATGGACCGAGATGCCAAAGGGTGGACATTTTGCAGCTTTAGAGCAACCTGAACTATTAGTTAAAGACATTAGAAAATTTGCTAAAAATTTGTAAATTTTTTTTTAAATACTTTAAGAGCTTTTTGATAATCTTCTACTGTATCGATCTCTTCCCATCCACTTTCAATAATAACACAATGAACTTTAATACCAATGTCAACTAATTCTTGAATCATATCTGTTAAGTAAGCTTTTTGAAAAGTTTTGGATCTCTGAAAAGGTTTATTCCAATAGGTTTTTTTTAAACGATTGAACTGTTGTTTAAAAATTTCAGCACCACGATTTGATAATTTAATCATTCCAATAAACTCACCGTGAACTTCTTGGCTGCTTGTATAGATTTTTCCTATTTTTTCTACTTCGTTATTAGAGTTAAATATTACATTTTCAGCTTCAGTTACTGGGTGATCTTTCCGTCCGATGTAATAACCTCTCCAATCTATATCAACAACAACAGAAATGTCATGATTTGAGTTAAGAGTTCGTTGAACTACAGATGAATCAAATAATATATCTGAATAAGCAATTATAATATTTCCATTTATAATTTTTTCAGCATAAAAAATAGAATTTAAAGAATTGTTATTGTGATAATCAGTATTTTCAAAGTATCTTAATCCTTTGTAGTTAATTTTTTCTTTTTTATAACCTCTTATTACAGATATATCTTCTACTCCACAGTTTCTATATGCATCTAGTTGTTTTTGAAGAAGTGTTTTGCCGCCAAAATCAAGCATACATTTTGGTAAATTTTCTGTATGTTTCTTTAATCTGCTACCTAAGCCAGCAGCTATAATTAAAGCTTTAGTTTTATTTCTGTACTTTTGATTTAATTTTTTTTTATTGACCATAATTATTTAAATTAAATACATATCTTTGAAATATTATTTTTAAAATAATTTATTGTTTTTTTAAAATTATAAAAATTATTGTTAATAAAATAATCTATTTCTTGATTATTAAATTCATTCACTGCAAAGTTTATAATTTTTTTAATATCATTAATTTGATTTTTTTCTAAACTATATCCAAATTTTTCTTTTACTATTTCATCCATTGTTTTTAAATCTTTATATTGATCAAATTTATCATTATGAATTTTATCAAAGTCATTGTAGTAAATTACAGGTTTTTTGAATATCATAATATATTCTATAGAAATACCAGAATTATCAGTAATTAAACATTTAGCTTTTTGCATTGCATCAAAGTTGTCTGGCTTATCATCAAATATAAAATTTTCACCCTTAAATTTGTTTTTATAAAAATTTATCAAATTATTTGATCTTTTTATAGTTTCTGGGTGAGGTCGAAATCTTACAATAAATCCAGCTTTAATAATGTTTTCTATTATTTTTTCAAAATCTTCATTAATAAATTTTATTTTATTTTTATTCCAAGATGGTGCTACCAAGATTTCATTACCATAATTATTTTTATTAATTTTATTATTTAAATAATCGAAATAACAGTACCCCAACTTAATCAATTTTTTTTCTTTTAAGTTTTCTAGCTTTTCTCTTTTTTTTATTTCAATATATTGATAATCGCCATTACAAAGTATAGTATCGTAATTATCAAAAGCAGTTGCCGTGTGAGCTTTTGTTGTGCTTATAGCTGCATGAAAATAATAAATATAATTTTTTACAAATTTATTTCTTACAATTATAGAATTATTCAAATCTGTTAATGTGATAAAAACATTATCAGCACGTACATTCAAAAAAAAATATTTTAAAAAAAAATCCTTACCAATGAAAATGTTTTTCACATTTAAATTTGATATCCCGTCATCAATATCAGAGGAAATATAATAGACCTCACCAGGATATTTGTTCGATAAATATTCAATTAATAGATATCCATATTTTAGATATGATTTATCTTCAGAGTAAAAAATAAACTTTGGCTTTTTTTTATTAATCGAATTAATATCTTTAAAAATTTTAAAGTTCTTTTTGATTTCATTAACTATTTTTGAAAATAAATTCATCTTTTATAATTTAATTTATATTATTTATTATTATAAAAAAGAATAGTTTTTTATAATAAAAAATGATTTAATTTATATTATTTAATTTTGATATGAAAAATAAAACAGGAGATCTTTATATTAAAAAAGGCAAGATTGAAGATAACTTCAATTTAAAATAATGTCCTTCTTAACTTCAGAGCAACTTAAGCAATATGAAGAGGAAGGGTATGTTGCGCCTATAGATGTACTGTCTAAAGAGGAAGCTAATGAAGTTAAAGAAGAGATAGAACTTATAGAAAAAAAGTGGCCAGATGAACTTGAAGGCTTAGGAAGAAACTATATTCATTTAATTTCTCCAGTATTTGATAAAGTTTGCAACAATACAAAAATTCTAGATGCAGTAGAAAGCCTCATTGGTAAAAATATACTTATTTGTGGAACAACACTTTTTGTTAAAAATCCAAATGAAAAAGGCTTTGTTAGTTTTCATCAAGATGCAAAATATATTGGTCTTGAACCTTATAACTGGGTTACTGCTTGGGTGGCGATAACAGATGCTAACGAAGAAAATGGCTGTATGAGAATGTGGTCAGGGTCTCACAAAAATGACCTTCAATATCATAATCAAAAATTTGATGAGAATAATTTATTAACTAGAGGCCAAACTGTTGAAAATGTACCTATGAATGAAACTAAGCCAGTTATTTTAAAGGCAGGGCAAATATCACTACATCACCCAAAGGTAGTTCATGGATCTGGTTTAAATAAAAGTAATGATAGAAGAATTGGATTTGTTATTCAAAGCTATATCGGAACCAATGTAGATCAGGTTTTAGGAAAGATGTATGTCCAACAAGCAAGAGGGGAAGATACATTTAAATATCATGAACATGTTGTAAGAGCTAATGAACTAATGAATCAAGAAGGTGCTCAAATAAAAAAAAAAGCAAACGAGGAATTATCAAAAATATTTTATAGTGGATCTAGCAAAATAGGAAAATATTAGCATAAAAAGAAAAATTAAAGTTAAAAGATAAAATTGGCCAACAAAAAAAGTGAGAAGAGACGTTCTTTTGTCAGGTGCCCCGAACTTTGTACCATTATTTACTTAGCGCAGAAGAAAGCTTTTGAGTATCATCAAATATACGCATCTCAGTTTGCAAACCATCTTTTACTGTAAACATATGTACAGCATGCATATCAAGGTTTTTTGCTGTTACATGCACATATATAAATACTTTTTCTGCTTCTGAACTTGCATTTAAAATATTTAGATTAAAACCCGGTAATTTTTCTGGGATTTGAGATAGCATTCTTGATACCCAATCATTGTAACCGTTGTAAGTACCCGACCAAGCATGATTTCCATTTACATGTATCTTTGCATCTTGGTGCCACTGTTTTCCTAATTCTTCTATTTTTCCTTCAGAAAACAGTTTATATCCTTGTAATACTAGATCTTTAGGTGACATAATTCCTTATATCATAAAAAATTTTAAAATTATATTAAATTTAAAATATTTTGCTTAATTTATTTAATGCGTACATACCAGGATCATCTAGTTCCTTGGTTTTATCTTCAAACATTCTTGCTCTACCAATTTTGATTTTTTTACCCTTAAAATCTTCTAAAGCTTGCTTCGTTGCTGACTTAAATACTTCAGAATAATTTTGATTATCTTTAAGTCTTTTTATTATCAAATCTAAACTATCAGCTATGGTTTTATCACCTAAGTTAGTTTTTCCTCTCTCAAGGATTGTTTTTAATGCTGTTTCAAAAATGTTTAAAATATCTTCATGATTACACTCAGTTTTTCCTTTTAAATTTTTTGAAATATTCATAAAAGAAAAAGCTATTAATGTTCCAAAACTAGAGCCAGATTTTTTAACAAATGCTTGAGAACAAGTCATAAAATTTGCACTCATATCATCACTAAATTTATTAATATTGTTATTTACCTCTTCTAGCCCATGGAGAATTGTTACTCCCAAATCTCCATCACCAATTTTTCCGTCGGCTGTATTGAAATCATCGTATGAATTTTTTGCTTCAACAAGTAGTTTTTGAAAAATATTTATTAATTCTTCTTTTTTAAGCATAAATTATTACTAAGTTACTTTATTTTTTGATTAACTATTATAACTTGTAGACATAAAATTAAATATCAATATTAATAACTTTATGAAAGCGAAACAAAAACTTAGTGCAGGTATAACTTTAGTTAATAAAAGGTATAAAAAAAGAGAATTCTATCATTATTTTAAAGAACCAAATAACGTAATACTCATTCCAGTAATTAAAAATAAATTCTTAGTGGTTAAACAAAAAAGAGAACCTATTAATAAAAAAAATTATGAATTTCCAATGGGGTGGGTTGATAAAAATGAAACTCCAATAATAGCTTCCAAAAGAGAACTATTAGAGGAAACAGGTTATAAAACTTTAAGTACTCCAAAAAAACTAATGGAATATTATGCTGATCCAGGAAGAGGTTCCAGAAGTTGCATTTGTTATTACTCAAGAAAATTAAAAAAAATTAAAAAGCCAGAAAAAAATATTAGTATCTTTTTTAAAAACAAGAAACAGATTGTAAATTTAATTAAATCAAAAAAATTTAATAATGCATCGCATATAGCTGCATTTTATTGTTATATAAATAAATTTTAATTTTCTATTTTTGGAGTTGGCAAAGGAATTATAAATTTTCCTTTAAAGCCTTTTCTTTTAAGGTTTCTTTTAAGTTCATTTTTTATATGCCATGAAAATAAAATTAAATAATGTGGTTTTTTTTTAGAAAGAATGTTTTCGTTTAAGATCGGTATTTTTGTACCTGGAATATAATTTCCAATCTTATAAGATCCATTAATTTCGAGAACACAATCAATAATATCCTGGTCTAATCCTAAGTAATTAATTAATGTGGATGCTCTTGAGGGTGCACCAACACCAAATATAGTTTTATTTTTATCTTTAATTCTCTTTATAATGTTAAATAAATTTACTTTAGAGGTAACAACATTTTTTCTAAACTTTACAAAACTTTTTTTGTTTAAGTATCTTTTTTCTTTTTTAAATTGTTTTTTGACATTATTTGAAATTTTGTACATTCCTTTTCTAGCGGCATAAACTCTTATTGATCCTCCGTGAGTTGGGATTTCTTTGGTATCTATAATTTCTAAATTATGTTTTTTTAAAAGAAAATTTAAACTCTCTAAAGAATAGTATCTTAGATGTTCATGGTAAATAGTATCATACTGAACAGTTTGAATTAGAGGCAATAAATAATGTGACTCTGAAATGAAAACTCCATCTGGTTTCAAAGTTTTCAATATAGATTTTACAATACTATTTATATTATCAATATGTGCGAAAACATTTGTGGCTGTTATTACTTTTGCTTTGCCATGCTTTTTAACTATTTTTGAAGAAATTTTTTCATTAAAATAATCTATTATTGTAGGAATTCCTTTTTTAATTGCTATTTTTCCAATTTTTTCTGGAGTAACACCTAAAACTTTATGGTTAGTTTTAAAATTGCTTAAAAGATTTCCATCATTAGAACCTATATCTATAACTAAATCATTTTTGTTAAGATTAACTATTCTTTTTGTATCTTTATAAAGATCAGCGAAATTTTCTCTTAATATTTTTGTTGTACTGCTTGTGTATGGATAAGAATAAGGAAATAATATTTCTTTATCCACAATACAGCCTAGCTGAGCTAATTTTGATTTATTACAGTACAATAATTCAGCAGGAAACGATATTTCCTCCTCTGGTGTGGAACCAATTTTTCTTAGAGTATTTACTGGAGGCAGATATCCCAAAAAAATTAAAGAGTTTAACTTTTTTGAATTAGATATCTGACATCTCGTAACAGGCCTTGAAAAAGATTTTTTCATTAAGTTAATTTAATATTTTTTTTATCCCGTCTTTTAAACGAATATTTTGTTTAAAACCAAGTTTTTTTATTTTTTTTATATTGGGACATCTTACGCTTGGACTACCTTTTAAAACTTTAGTTTTTTTAAATTTTATACTTTTTCCAAGTATTCTTGCTATAAGTCTCGCTAATTTAAATATTTTAATTTTTTCACTTGTTCCAATATTATATATTTCTTGATTTTTACCTTTCTTAAATACTTTGTCGAAACCAGAAATAAAATCGTCAATATGGATGAATGATCTTATTTCCTGGCCAGTTCCATATATAAGGAAGTTTTTTTTGTTCCCTAATTTTTTGAATCTATTTATAAACTCCGGTATCACATGCTCATTGCCCATATCTTTACCGTAGACATTGTGTGGTCTAAAAATAATAAATTTTTTTAAAAATTTTTTTGCAAAATGTATTCCATAAAGTTCTGAAATAATCTTTCCTCCTCCATAAGAGTATCGCGGGTTGTGAATATTGGGAATTTTAAGCATTTCTTCTTCATCAGTTGGGATTTTAAAGGGGTTTTGATAAACTTCAGAACTAGATGCTAAATAAAAGTTTTTAACTTTTTTTTTCTTACAAAAATCTAAAATATTTATTAATCCGTTTACTGCGATATCCAAAATTTCAAATGGTTTTTTATAGAAGAACTTTGTCCCGTTTACATAAGCTAAATGAATTACAGTATCAACATTGTCTTTTATAGATAATAATTTTTTTTTATCTCTAATATCACCTATAATAAATTTAATTTTATTTTTTACTTCTTTTAACCTTCTTGATTTGCCTCTTGAATTATTATCAAAAACAATAATTTTATTTTTTTCTTTAACTAAGTGTTTGGTAATAGCCGACCCTATAAAACCACTACCGCCAGTAATTAGAATATTTTTTTTCAAATTTTTCTTCTTTTTAGCCATGTTGTTGACAATCCATAAATATACCATTTTAGATATTGAGGTAACCATTTAAAAACTTTAAATCTGCTTGATCCTTCGCTTCTTTCTTCCCACTGAGCTGGTATTTCTGAAATTTTATATTTAAGCCTGTTACACTTTGCTAAAAGTTCCAAAGAATAAGCAAACCCAACTTTTGATTCTATACTTACTTCACTTAATAATTGCCTAGAAAACAATCTAAAACCGTTGCTTGCATCTTTAATTGGGATACTTGAAAAATAATATAATGTAAATGATGCAGTTCTAACTAAAATTGATTTTATTAAAGGGCAACCTTTCATTGATCCTCCTTTTACAAATCTACTTGCTGCAACAATGTGGCTACCATTCATAAATTTGTTATACATTTCATCAATAATATTAAAGTTGATAAAATCATCCGCAGGATAAACTATTACGCAGTCGGAGTTACCCGATTTAAAACCTTCTTTAATTGCAGAACAAGGACCTCTTGAGGGATTTTTTATAAACTGAATCTCAAAATTAAATTTTTCAAATTTATCTTTGTATTGAAAAATGTTGTCATCATCTAAATCATAACAGAACAGAACTCTAAAATTATTTTTTATATTGTTTTGAAAAAGTTCCATTAATTTCAAGACTTTATCTCCTTCATTAAAAACAGGTATTACGATTTCTAAGGGAATTTTATTCATAAAATTTTTTTTAACTTACTTATATTTAGAGAAGCGTCGGTTGCAATTTTAAAATTAATTTCATTCAATATTTTACTTTTATCACACGGTTTTAAATTTTTTTTATATTTTTTATATTTTTTATAATCTGATATTTTTGGACCACCAACATTAATTGTGCCTTGAAATTTTTTTTTAATCAATATTGATATATATTTAGCCAATTTGCCAACCTCTAAACTAGATGTGTAAATATTGACGGCTGAGTATTCAAAAGGAATTTTTCTCTTGTTAAAAAATCTTGTTCTTATGATTATATAATTTTTTAATTTTTTTACTATTTTTTCACCTTTTAATTTTGTTAGGCCGTAGACATTATAAGGAGACAGACTATCAGTTTCTTTATAATTTCCTCTAGTTGAAGAGTAGACAGCGTCACTTGATATAAAAACTAATTTAATATCTTTTTTTTTATTTTTTTTTATTTTTAAAATTGATTTAACAACGTTCTGGGTTCCGATAATATTTATTTTTTTTGCTTTATTTTTGTTTAATTCACAATCTTTAACTCTAGCTAAAGCCGCACAATGCAAAACTAAATTTATTTTTTCTTTGATTAGATACTTTTCAATCTTATTTTTACTTAAAATATTTAATTTTTTTTTCTTAGGATGTTTTAAATTTGGGAAAAATTTTGATTTAATTATTTGTGATCCTAAAGTTCCTGTACCACCTAATAGTAAAACATTATTTTTCAAAAAAAGCCCCAACTGTCGATAAGGTATTTATTTTTAGGAATTTTAATTTTTTTGTATGATGAATGGGGCACTCCTAAAATAATTACATCAGACTTTTTTATGAGTTGTTTTCTATCAATTATTTTACTCATCTTAACATATTCATCTGAAATATTTACTTTTAAGCCTTTTTTTTTCAAAAAGTTATAAAGATCAATGGATAGAGAGTCTCTTATATCATCAATATCAGATTTAAATGCTACACCTAATATTCCTATTTTTTTGTTTTTTAATTTATTTTTAAATTTATTTTTCATTTTTGAATAAATAAATTTTGGAAATCCTTGGTTTATTTTTGTTGCAGCAATTCCCAAAGTAAAAGAGTTTTGCAAGAATGCATTTAATTGCGCGGTATCTTTATACAAGCATGGTCCTGCAGCAAAGCCTGCTTTTGGCATGCTTTTATTTCTATCATAACCCTCAATCATATTTTGTCTTAAATCTTTAAAATTAATCCCAAACCTTTCACAAATAGTATAAAATTGATTTGATATTGAAAAATTTATATATCTCCATGCATTTGAAAAAAGCTTAATTAATTCTGCTTCTAAAATTGAAGTTACGATTATTTTTTTACATATTAATTTAAATAATGCTTTAGATTGATTAATTGATTTTTTAGATACCCCAGAAACTATTTGTGGCAATTTAGGTAACTCAGAAATTGATTTTCCTTGAACAACTCTTTCTGGACAATATGAAATATTTTTAAATTTACTGCCTAAAAATTTTTGTATTTTAAAACAAGTGCCAGGGTAAATTGAACTTCTAATCACTATTAGTTTATTTGGACTTAGATATTTTTTTACCTCTCTAAACATTTTGAAGAAAAAAACCAAATCTGGTTTTGAGTTTTTCACAGGAGTTCCAATACAAACAATGATTATTTTTGCATTTTTAAGAGATTTTTTATCTGTAGTAGCAAAAATTCGATTTTTATTTTTTTTAAGTAATTTAGAACCGCCCTCTTCCATAAAAGGCATTTGAAGATTATTTATTTTATCGACATTATTTTTATCTTTGTCATAAAGAATTACTTTTTTTCCTTTATTTGCAAAAAGGACTCCTAAAGGTAATCCAATATGTCCAGCACCTCCAATAATAGCAATATCAGCTTTCATTTGTTTGTTTATAGTTTAAAAATAATAAAAATGAAAATTTTAAAACACATTTATTATTTAGCTTTAATATCATTTTCAATCGTAATTGCTAATTACTTATGGCCTTTAATTAAATTTAGCACTGATGAGAATCAAATAATTTCAATATACTCTCAAAATAATTATCATACGTTAAATGATATAGTTAGATATTTAACTTTTATTTGTATACCAATTATTTTTCATTTACTATTTAAAATCTATTATGAAAAATTATCATTATATACTTTATTAAATAATCTAAAAGTTTTAGAACCAAATAATAAATCAAGTATAAATATTAATAATTATTTTTTTTTAATACTATTTGTCCTAATTTTAGAATTCTTTTCTATACCTTTTAAAATTAATGAGATTGATATTTTCCATGATGGTCAAAGACTTAGTTCTGCTTTAAAAAGTTCATTGGATGGTTCATTGTGGTCAGGTTCGTATGTTTCGGTAGGAATAATTTACGAAACTTTAGGAACGAAATTTATTTGGGAAATTCTCGATAAAAAAACTATTGGATCTATGAAATTTTTAGACTTAGTTTATTTTTTTGTAACGAAATTACTTTTAGTGTATTTGGTTTTTTTAATTACTAATAATCTTAAATTTAATAAAAATTATAAACTTTTATTTTTCATCATTACTTCATTCGTTTTTTTAAGTATAAATAATTATGCTATTGGAAATACTGATGCGATCTCTTTTAGAGAAATTCCTATTTTGTTATGTTTAATATTTTTTTTAAAAAGTATTTATTTTAAAAAAAAAATATATTTTTTTTTTATAGGATTTTTATCACTTTTTGTTTTCTTTTGGAGCATTGATAGAGGCATTGTTTTGACAATTTTTATCCTATTTATTTTCTTTATCTTGGCAATTAGTAACAAGAAAAAAGAAATTTTAATTCTTCTATTTTCAATATTATTTTTTTGGTTGATATTTTATCTTTTTTTAAATTATGAATTTTCTTATTTTATTGAAAATTCTTATCGAATTTTTAAAGAAACAGGTAGTTTTGGAGGCATAATTCACCCAATTCCCTTTACAGATGAAAAAAATTCTGCTCGTGCCACAAAAAATTTACTATCAATAATTTTAATTTTAATTATTTCGACCAACTTTTTTTTAAAGAAAAACAATAAATATCCTTATGAATTTAAGATAATGTTATTATCAATAAGTATACTTTGTTTTTTAAGTTATATTTACGCTTTAGCTAGATCAGACGGACCACATTTGAAACAGACTTTTGCTTTTCCTTTAATGTTTTTCACACTTTATATAACTTATAATTTAATTTATTACCTTTCAAAAAAACAAATCAAATTTTTAGTAAAAAATTTATCAATTTATATTTTTCCCATATCAATATTAATTTTTATACTTTTTTTAAACATTGATATAAAAAATATTTATAATTATAAAAAAAGATTTATAAATTACATAAGTTTAAATGATAAAAATTTTTTATCTAAAAAAGATGCTGATTTTATAAATCTTGCATCGAATATAGTTAAAGATGAAAAATGTTTACAATTATTCACCAACGATGCTGCGCTTTTATATTTATTAAAAAAACCAAGTTGCTCAAAATATTATTTTATTTATTCACTTGGATCATCGATAAATCAAAAAAAAATGATTGATGAAATTAAAAATACAAACATAATTATATCAAATGGCAAAACTGACAATTGGGATTTACCTATTAAAATTAAGTATCCACTTGTTGATAAATACATCAATGAAAATTACAGAGTTCTAAAAGATATTGATGGTAGACTTATCAAAGTACGAAATAATTAAATTAATAATTTTTTAATATCATTCTCAACAATTGTTGAAATTTTGATTTTTTTATTATTATTACTTTTATGTCTTAAATATTTACTCTCACCAGGGTACAAAATATCTTTTACGCCTTTTAATTTTGGAAGATTTTTTACTCTTAAAATATTTTCTTTAATCCTTTTACGGTAATCGTTAATAAATAAATTAGTTTTCATAACAAAAAATAAATGTCCGACATTTTGTGGACCTGTAAAATCATCAAATGGATCTTTAACTTTTCCACCATGGTTCCCTCCAGTAATTACTCCACTTAAAATGTCAACCATCCACGCAAGACCCGACCCTCTGAATCCTGCTATAGGTAGTTGAACACCATCCAAAGCCTTCTTTGCATCAATCGTAGGTTGACCATTTTTATCTAGCGCAACGCCTTTTGGGATTTTTTTACCTATCTTTGCCGCGACTCTAATTTTTCCTCTATTAATCATAGAAACGGAAGTGTCTAAAATAAATGGAACTTTTGAAGATGTTGGAGTTCCAAAACAAATTGGGTTAGTTCCAAATAAACTTTTCCTTGCACCATGTGGAGCTATAGCTGGAGGTGCGTTGGTAAAACAAAAAACAATTAGATTTTTTTTTACCGCTTGTTCAGCGTAGTAACCAGAAAGTCCGTAATGACCACTATTTTTAATTCCAACCAAGCCTAAACCTGTTTTTTTTGCATTTATAATAGCTTGTTTTATTCCAATATCAGCAGCGACAAAACCTATGCTATTATTAGCATCAATTTGAGTAATAGAACTTGAAATTTTTTTTATCTTAATTTTAGGTTTAGGGTTAATTACTTTTTTTTTAATTCTATCACAATACATTTTTAATCTAGACAAACCGTGCGTCGGAGCACCAACTAACTCTGCATTTATTAAAGCACTAGCACATATTGAAGCATGATTATTACTTAAACCATGTTTAAAAAAGATTTTTTTGATTATCTTATTTAATTTTATTCTTTTCAAATTTATACTACTAATTAATTAAATTTTTAAAAAAATATATTAAAGTGAAGAAAATAGCCATAATTATTCCTACTTATAATGAATTAGATAATATTGAAAAGTTAATTCAAGAAATTTTAAGAAATGTTCCAGAATCTACAATATTTATAGTTGATGATTCAGAGGAAAAAGAAATAGGGAATGTTATTATTGCAAAAAATTTAAAAGCTAAATATTTTGGAAGAGAAAATTCAAAAGGAAGAGGCTCCGCTGTTTTGTATGGTTTTACAAAAGCATTAAAAGAAAATCAATTTGATATTTTCATAGAAATGGATGCGGACTTTTCACATAATCCAAACGAGCTTAAAAAAAATATAGAATATTTCAGTGCTAATAATCTAGATTTATTAATAGCAAGTAGATATCTTAAAAAAAGTAAAATAATAAATTGGGGTCTTAATAGAAGAGTGCTTTCAAAACTTTCAAACCTTTTAGCTAGAGTGCTTCTAGGAGTTAATCTAAAAGATTTTACAAATGGATTTAGAATTTATTCAAAGAGAGCCACTGAAATAATTACTAAAAAATGTGGAAACATTGGTGATGGTTTTATAATTTTATCAGAAATCATAGTTGTTTTAAAAAATAACTCTTTCAAAATTGATGAAACAGAAACTATATTTGTAAATAGGATTAGGGGAGAAAGTTCTGTAAATATAAAGCTAGTCCTAGCTTCTCTATACGGTATTTTAAAATTATATTTTATTAAAAATAAATTAAATTAGAAATTTAGATCTCGCTAATTTTCAGGAGTTTATTTTCTAATAACTTTAACTGTTTATTGGTAATTTCTTTAACATGTATACCAATAAAAAAACCTCGATTTTGTATTTCTTGAGCCCCTCTAAAAAATTCTTTTTTGGTGTTTAATTTGTAAAGTTTAATGGATGGTTGATTTAAGAAGTTACCACTAATTATAGGTCTTGTTTCAATACCATTTCGATTTAAGTAGGATAAAAACTTATTTTTTTTATTTAAATATTTTTTATTAATTAGTATCGGCAATCCAAACCAACTTGGTTTAACATTTTTATTAGAGTTAATAAAGGTAAACTGATTTTTCCATTTTTTAGAGTTTTTAATTTTACTTATTATTTTTTTCCTATTAAGCGACCTAATTTTTTTAAAATAGTTTAATTTTTTGAACTGGTTGTAACCAATCGCCGCAGATACTTCTGTTGGCCTTAAGTTAAAACCCGAATTTATAAAGTTAAAATCATTATTGTTATTATTGATTCCTCTGTCCCATCCATGAGATCTTAATGAGTAGATTATTTTATAATTTTTTTTATCATTACACGCAATCATTCCACCTTCTCCAGATGTTATTTGATGCGAATAATAAAATGAAAAGGTTCCAAATTCACCAAAACTTCCAAGATATTTATTTTTAAACTTTGAACCTAATGACTCACAGTTATCTTCTATTAACTTAATTTTGTGTTTATTGATTAATTTTTTAAGTTTTTGCATGTCAGTTGAGTTTCCAAGTATATTTACGACAACCATAGCCTTAGTTTTTTTACTAATTTTTTTTTCTAGATTTTTTAATGATACATTTAAAGTTTTTGGATCAACATCTACGAATTTAGGTTTTAGTCCCGCTTGAACAATTGGCCATAATGATGTTGACCAGCACAACGATGGTATTAAACACTCATCTCCAGGTTTTAATTTATTTTTTTTCATTGGATTTATCATTGCGAATGTAGCAAGCAAATTTGCTGAAGATCCTGAGTTGACCATTAGTGCGTATTTAGAACCAATAAATTTTGCAAATTCTTTTTCAAATTTTTTGACAATGTTCGACATTGTTATTTTTTTAGATAGAAGAACTTTTATACCCTCTATCATGTCTTTATTTGAAAATGAATTTGGAGATAATTGATATATATTTTTTTCTCTTTTTGTATTTCTATCAATTAAATTATTTAAATAATTATAATCTTTTTTATTCATATTGATTAGCATATTTTTAATAACACAATTTATGAAAAATTAAATTATTGAAACAAATATTGCTATCCTTTTCCTCTCCAAGGAATTGTTTTGTCTATTATTTTTCTAAGAGTAATATCAAATAAAAGACCCAACATTCCCATAACAAATATGGTTATCCAAATAACTTCATATTGAAAATATTTTTTAGCAACATTTTCTACAAATCCAATACCTGTTGTTCCAGCTAAAAATTCAGCTGCAACTAATGTTCCCCAACACATACCAATAGCAACTCTTACCCCTGTCAATATTTCAGGTAATGAATTTGGAAATATAACGTATCTTAGAATTTGCCATCTAGAAGCACCTAAGGAATGTGACGCATGAATTTTAGATAACTGCGTTCCTGATGCACCAGCTCTTGCTGAAATAATCATTATAGATAAAGATACCATGAATAATAAAAATACTTTTCCAACATTATCAATTCCAAGAACAGAAATTACTAGTGGTGCCCAAGCAAGTGGTGGTACCGGTCTGTATAATTCAATTAACGGATCAAAAAATCCTTTAGCAAATCTATTTAGACCCATAAATAAACCTAGAGGTACACCAACTATAATTCCAAGAACTAATCCTAAAAATACTCTCAAGAATGAATCCCAAATATGACCCATGGGAATTGGTATTTTAAACAATTTAAATTCACCCGTTACAATATTTAAAACTTTACTTTTAAAGTTAGGTTTTACCGAACCATCTTGACTATGAACCGGGTATTTACCAGGTATAATATCTGCTAACCAATCTGGAAGAATAAAACCAATTATTTTACTCACATCCATCATTTCAAACCAAATCAATGGAATATTCTTAAATCCTACACTTGGTTTTAATAAAAGAACAAATTTGTTTAAAGTATCAGAAGGTTTAGGTAGCCATCTACCAGAACCTTGTTCAGAGCAGCTAGGACCACTTGAAACTATTGTTCCAGAAGGAAATAAAAAAACATCTACAAATCTCAAGGTTCCTTGCTCTTTTTTTTGAACATTATCAAATTCTATAAGCGATTTTTGCATATCGTCCAAAGTTTTAGGTGGAAAAATACTTGCGTATTCAATTCTTCTTGCAACTTTAAGAATATCTTTTGCTAAAGCTGACGCTACTTCCCGTGTTTCATCTAGCTCAGACCTATATTGTTTGATTTCATCTTTGATTTCTTTCATGGCGTTCTTGTATTTAGGATTGTGATTTCTCAATTTGAAGAATTCGTCACTAATTATTTTTAATTCTTTTGCAGCAGCATCAAATTTTAATCCTTTTTTTGTTTTAGGAATAATAGGTATTTCTATTGTTTGTTCCACTGCAGTTCCTGATGCTCCCCATTCACCTTCTTTTACTGCCTCTTCTATTCTTTTACTTTCTTCTTCAGCAGTTTCTTCTGGATAGGATGTTTTTTGAAATTTTTTTGTTAACAGAGTAATTTTATTGGTTAATTCTTTTATTTTAATTTTATTTTCATTCTCTAAAAGTTTTTCATTTGTTAATAATGGAATTGTATTTTTAGTTTTTACAATTAACTTTAAAAGTTTATTTTTATCTTGGTTTTTTAAGCTTGTTGTGTTTTCAATTTCTTTAGCTAATTTATCAATATTTTTATTTTCACTTTTGATAACAAAAGTACTTTTAAACTGCCTTTCTTCTATTGGAAATAAATATTTTAAAGAAAGCAATGAATCATTAACTTTTCCAACTTGGCAAAGTTCATTAGCTGCTTTTGGGTAAAAAGCTTTTGCTATATCCCAAGAATAATAAAGCCATGTTAATAAAATAAAACTACTTCCAACAATAACCCAATGAATTCCACCTTTGGCTCTTTCTGGATTTCCAAAAACAGCATCAACTTTTTCAGTTTTAATTAATTTTCTTCCATACAAAATACAGCCTACAACAGCAAAAAAAATTAAAAATGTTATAATTTTGGTAAACATATTAAATATCTTTACCCATTATTTCTTCTTCCATGTTCCAAATCATGGCTAAGATCTCTTCTCTTTTATTAGCAAATTCTTGCTTTTTTTTTATTTCTCTTAAATCACCATCTATTCCCAATGAAGCAAATGGAAGTTTATATTCTTTATGTATACGACCAGGCCTTGGTGCCATTACGTATAACCTTTCACCAAGAAGCAGCGCTTCTTCAACTGAATGAGTAATTAAAATTATAGTTTTTCCTGTTTCTTTCCAAATTTTTAAAACTAAAGACTGCATTTTTTCTCTAGTTAAAGCATCTAGTGCACCCAAAGGTTCATCCATTAAAATTAGATCTGGATCATTAATTAGACATCTTGCAAGAGCAACTCTTTGCTGCATTCCTCCAGATAACTGATAAGTTGGTGTATTTCCAAAACCTTGTAAACCAACTATATCTAACCATTCTTCAACTTTTTTAGCTGTCTTAATCGGATCTTCTTTTTTCATCCTTAAACCAAAGTTTACATTTTCAGCAACAGTCAACCATTCAAACAGAGCGCCTTGTTGAAAAACCATTCCTCTTTCAACGCCAGGACCATTAATTTCATTTCCACCAAGAACAATCGAACCAGAGGTAGGTCTTAGAAATCCAGCTGCAATATTTAATAAAGTTGTTTTTCCACAACCTGAAGGACCAAGTACAGTTAAAAGTTCTCCTTTTTTAAGTGTAAAATTTAAATCTTTTAATGCGTGAACAGTTTCTCCTTTTGGAGTTTTAAAAATCATGTTTAAATTTTGAGAAACTAGATCACTCATAAAAATAATATAATTGAATTTTCGACAAAAAAATAGGCACCAATTTATTAATTGGCGCCTATTAATTTTTATCTTAACCTAAAATTAATTAGGTAAAAAACTAGTATCTACTGCTCCGTTAGGAGTATCCATTCCTTTTAGGAATCCAGCAAGATTACCACTTTCCATAGATTGTTTAGTTTCTGCAGGTGTAAGAAATTTAAATCCACCTATAGTTTCTTTCATATCACCAACCTTCATTTCAGCATCTTTAGCTATAACATTCATGTCAGATTTTCCTGCTGCATATCTAGCATTTGCTTCATGAGTTACTTCTATGAAAGTTCTAAGCATTCCTGGATTTTCTTTCATGAACTTGTCAGTTACAGACGTAATATCTATACCTAAGATACCTGCATCACGAGCTTCTTGAACTGTTAAAAGTCTTGACCCAACTGCTACCGCAGCCTTGATAGAGTTACCACCAAATAGACATGCCATAACAACATCACCACTAACTAATGCAGCAGCTCCTTCTTCAGGATCCATTTGAATAACGTCCATTTTGCCTCTGTCAGCTCCAACTACTTTCATACTTTCATCAAAAACATATTCAGCCATAGTTCCTAGTGGAACTGCAACTTTTTTGCCTTCTAATTCAGAAGCGTTAGCTTTTGTAATGCCAGATGCGTTAGATGTAACACAAGTTGTTCCACCCATTCCGTATTCCATAGCAATATCAACAAGCTTTAAAGGCGCTTTAGATTTAACTGCGTTTATAAATGGTACTAAACCTTGTGAGTAAGAGATATCAATGTCTCCTGCTAACATAGCATCAGTCATCGCTCCACCATTTGCAAAGTTAGTCCATTTAACTGGAACTCCTAGAGCTTTATCAAAAAGCTTCTTAACTTTATCTTCTTGGTTTGGAGTCGGCCATTCTAAGAAGAATGCTACTCTAACTTCGTTTGCAGCTGCATTAGCAACAGAAACTGACAAGTTAAAAGCAACAATTGCTCCTAGAAGAAAACTAATTATTTTTTTCATTTATTCCCCTTTTATTAATTAATAAAACGCGTATTTAATTTGAATTTTTAATAGATGTAAATGATCTAATTAATTATTTTTTTAGCACAACTTACAATTGTATTTATGGTAACTCACTCTTATTATATGCCAAATAATCTTCTAGTTAATTTTTTTTTTTTAGTCTAAGTAAATAGTCTTAATAATAATAATATTTTAGAAAAATATGAGCTCGGAAAACAGACCATCGGTACCCAATTCGCTTAATGAGCATTGGATGCCATTTACAGCAAATAAAGATTTTAAAGCAAACCCAAGATTAATTACTGAAGCTAAAGGAATGTATTTGAAAAATCATCATGGAAAAACCATGATAGATGCAAGTTCAGGGTTATTTTGTAATCCATTTGGACATGGAAGAAAAGAAATTGTTAGTGCTGTAACAAAGCAACTTGAAACCTTAGATTACACTCAACCTTTTCAACAAGGTTTTGGTGGTTCTTTTGAATTAGCGACAAGAATTACAAAACATACTCCAGGAAACTTAAATAGAATTTTTTTTTCAACAGGTGGGTCTGATGCAGTTGAAACTGCAATAAAAATTTCAATTGCATATCATAAAGCCAATGGCCAAGGACAAAGATTTAGAATAGTTGGAAGAGAACGTGCATATCACGGCATGCATATTGGAGGTACTTCAGTTGGAGGAATGATTAATAACGTTAAGACATATGCGAGTTTGTTGATGCCTGGTGTAGTTCATATGAGACATACTCATTTACCAGAACACAAATTTATAAGTGGACAACCAGAAACAGGAGCTGAGCTAGCAGAAGACCTTGAAAGGTTTGCAGCAAACTTCGGTTCAGAAAATATTGCAGCGTGTATAGTTGAACCAACAGCAGGATCTACTGGTACATTAGTTCCACCAAAAGGTTATTTACAAAGATTAAGAGAAATATGTGACAAACATGGAATCTTATTAATTTTTGATGAAGTAATTACTGGCTGGGGAAGAATGGGATCTGCTTTTGCTTCACAAGAATTTGGAGTTACCCCAGACATAATGACCATGGCTAAAGCAACAACAAATGGTGTTGTCCCAATGGGAGCTGTTGCTTGCAAAGAAGAA
>CACIPW010000009.1 GCA_902588635.1 uncultured Pelagibacteraceae bacterium
TAGTTTATGAAGTAGAAGCTAATGTTGGCGGTAAAATTGCACAAGTTGGATCAAGACTTATTGATATGACAGCAAAAAAAATGGCAGATATTTTTTTTGGTAAATTTTCTAAATTAATTTCAGTTAAAAAAACTTCGTCAGTGGAATTGCCAGACGACGCTAAAAAAGAAACTCCAGCAAGCAACAAATCAAATAACAAGATTTATATTTATTCATCTATAATAGTTTTGGTGGTTATTATTGTAGTATATTTTATAATTTAATTCGCGTTCAACTAGAATTTAATTTTCTTATGCAATTGAAGATCGATTAGTATTATGTTTAAATATTGAAATTTTTTCAATGAAGGGAAGACTATGAAAAAAATTACTTTAGAAGTTAATGGCAAGAAAGTAACGAAAGAAGTCCCAGATCATACAGTACTTTCAGTATTTATAAGAGAAGTTTTAAATTTAACAGGCACACACGTTGGTTGTGACACAAGCCAGTGCGGAGCATGCGTAGTTCATGCAGATGGAAAATCTATTAAAAGCTGTACAGCTTTAGCAGCTGATCTTGATGGTTCTAAAGTCACAACAATTGAAGGACTTGTATCTAATGGCAAGATGCATCCAATGCAGGAAGCATTTAAAAAATTACACGGTTTACAGTGCGGTTTTTGCACTCCAGGAATGGTTATGAGTGCTATCGATTTACTTAAACATAAAAAAAATCCTAGCGACAAAGAAATAAGAGACTGGTTAGAAGGAAATATTTGTCGATGTACTGGTTATCAAAATATAGTGGCTGCAGTTAAAGAAGCTGCATCAAAAATGTAAAGGAAGGAGATATTTATAATGGCAAGTTTAGTTGGATCTAGAGTTGAAAGAAAGGAAGATAAAAAGCTTTTAACAGGTAGAGGAAAGTACACAGCGGATGTGACTTTTGCCCATCAAACGTATGCATATTTTGTTCGCTCTCCACATGCTAGAGCGCAAATTAAAAATGTAGATATCTCTAAAGCAGCAAAAGCTTCAGGAGTAGTAGCTGTACTTACAGGAAAGGATATAGTTAACGATAAAATTGGAGGATTAATCGCTGGATGGAGAATTAAAAGCGAAGATGGTTCTGACATGAAAGTTCCTGCTCACCCACCATTAGCTAGTGAAAGTGTTAACTATGTAGGCGATCATGTTGCTGTAGTAATTGCTGAAAGTCTTGATGAAGCGCGAAATGCAGCTGAGCTAGTAAAAGTAGACTACAAAGTATTAAAAGCAGTTGTAAAAACAGATGAAGCAATGAAATCAGATAGTATTTATAAAGACATTCCAAAAAATTTATGTTTTGATTGGTTATTAGGAGATAGAGCTAAAGTTAAAGAAGCTTTTGATGGCGCAGATAAAATAATTAAAGTTGATTTAATTAATAACAGATTAGTTCCAAATGCTATGGAACCTAGAGCGGCTAATGCTGATTACAATCCTTCAACAGAAGAAATAACCTTATATACAACAAGTCAAAACCCACACTTAGCAAGAATAATTATTTCAGCATTTAATGGTGTTGCTCCTGAAAATAAATTGAGAGTAATAGCTCCAGATGTTGGTGGTGGATTTGGTTCAAAAATTTATCCTTATGCAGAAGAAGTAGTTTGCAGTTGGGCATCGAAAAAAATTGAAAGACCAGTAAAATGGGTTGGAGATAGAACTGAATCTTTCTTGTCTGATTGTCATGGGAGAGATCACGTAACTCATGCAGAACTTGCTGTTAAAAATGATGGTACTTTCTTAGGTTTTAAAAATGAAACAATAGCAAATCTTGGTGCTTATGCATCTGTATTTGGAACAGTTACACCAACTTATTTATTTGGCCCATGTGCAACAGGGGTTTATAAAATGCCAGCAGCTTATAGCAATGTTAAAGCTGTTTTTACAAACACAGCACCAGTTGATGCTTATAGAGGCGCTGGAAGACCAGAAGCCACATATACAATAGAAGTTCTTGTTGAAAAAGCGGCAAGAGAACTTGGAATGGATCCAGCTGAAATAAGAATGAAAAACTTCCCAACGGAATTTCCTTTCCAACAAACACTAGTACACTCTGTAGATTCGGGCGATTACAACGCAGGTTTAAAAAAAGCAATGGAAGTTGCTGACTATAAAGGATATGAAAAAAGAAGAAAAGATTCAGAAGTAAATGGAAAAATTAGAGGAATAGGCTTTTGCACCTACTTTGAAGCTTGCGGTATTGCACCTTCAGCAGTTGTAATGTCTCTTGGATGTGGAATTGGTTTATGGGAATCTGCAGAAGTTAGATTTAATCCAACAGGAAATGTAACAGTGTTCACAGGATCGCATAGTCATGGTCAAGGGCACGACACAACATTTGCACAAATAGCTGCAGATCAATTAGGGGTACCCTTGGAAAATATTGAAATTTCTCATGGTGATACTGATAAAGGTCCATTTGGATATGGAACGTATGGTTCACGATCACTAACAGTAGGCGGAACAGCTATTGTAAAAGCTTGCGATAAAATAATAGCTAAAGGAAAAAAGGTTGCTGCCAAAATGTTAGAAGTTAACGAGAGTGACGTAGAGTTTAAAGATGGTGAATTTATAGTTGCAAAATCTAATCAAAAGAAAACTATTGGTGAAGTGGCTTTTGCTTGTTATTTACCAGGTACTTATGGAGAAGTTAAATCTCCTCTTCCTGAAGGCGAGGAACCAGGTTTAAAAGAAAGTTCATTCTTTGATCCTGCTAATTTCTCATTTCCAGCAGGCTCTCACATTTGTGAAGTTGAAATAGATCCAGACACAGGAACTACTGAAGTAGCTAAATACACAGCAATAGATGACTTTGGTACAATTATAAATCCTTTAATTGTAGAAGGACAGGTTCATGGTGGTTTAGTTCAAGGTATAGGACAGGCACTTTATGAAAACTGTCATTATGATGATTCTGGCCAGTTAATAACAGCATCTTATATGGATTATACGATGCCAAGAGCTGATAATTTTCCTGAGTTTAAGCTAGGTTTTACATGCACACCAGCTACATCAAACCCACTTGGAACAAAAGGGTGTGGTGAGGCAGGAGCTATAGCATCTCCTCCAGCAGTAATGAATGCAGTAATGAATGCGCTTGGTACTGATATTTCAATGCCCGCAACTGCTGAAAAAGTTTGGAACGCATGTCAAAAAATGAAAAAATCAAATTCTGAAGCGGCATAAGGAGAGAGCATGAAAACATTTAATTATCATTCAACAAAAGATGTTAAGGAAGCAACAAAGTTAGCTTCATCAAGTTCTGCCTTTTTAGCTGGAGGAATGACAACTATTCCTTCTATGAAGTTAGGATTAGCTTCTTATAAAGACATTATAGACATCAAAAGAATAAAAAAATTATCTGGAATTAAAGTAAGTGGTAAATCAGTAACTATAGGTGCTACAACTAAACATGCCGAAGTTGCTAACTCAAAAGAAATTAAAAAAGCGATACCATCTTTAGCTGCATTAGCTGAAGGCATAGGGGACCCTCAAGTAAGAAACAGAGGTACTATTGGGGGATCAATAGCGAATAACGATCCAGCTGCAGATTATCCGTCAGCTTGTATTGCGCTGAATGCGACTATTCATACAAGTAGCAGAAAAATAAGTGCCGATAAATTTTTTGCAGGGATGTTTGAAACAGCACTTAAAAAAGGAGAATTAATTCAAGCAGTTGAGTTTCAAGTTCCAGAAAAATCTTGCTATCAAAAATATCCAAACCCAGCATCAAGATATGCAATAGTAGGTGTTTACGTTGCTAAACATAAAAGTGGAGTAAATGTTGGGGTTACAGGTGCAAAATCTTGCGTTTATAATGAAAAAAATATTGTAAGCGCTCTTTCAAAAAGCTTTTCTTCTTCTGCTATCGACAATGTTAAAATTCCATCTAGTGGAATGAATTCTGATATACATGCTTCAGCGGAATATAGAGCAAATATGGTTAAAATATTTGCTAAAAAAGCTGTTGATGCTTGCTAAATAAATATTTGAGTATTACCTTTACATCTAATGAAAAATTCATTTGATGAAAAGATTTTAGAAGAAGCAAACGACTGGATAAAAACTAATCAAAAAGTAGTTCTAGCAACAGTTATCCAAACCTGGGGATCCTCTCCAAGACAAGTTGGCAGTAGAATGATTGTTAATGAAAAAGGAGATTTTTCAGGATCAGTTTCTGGAGGTTGCGTTGAGTCAGCTGTAGTTAGAGAATGCGTTGGTATAATAAAGGAAAACAAACCTTTTAAAAAAATAGAATTTAAAGTTTCGAATGAAAGTGCTTGGGAAGTAGGGCTTGCATGTGGTGGAGAGATTGCAGTTTACTTAGAACTAATAAGTTAATGAAACTAGAAATATTAAAAGAAATAATTAAAAAAAAAGACAATAAATTAGAATTTGCAATTGTAACAAATCTTGTAACTGGAGAAAGTGAAATTTTTGAAGAGAAAAAATCTTTAAGTAAAAATTTTAAAAAATACAACGATCAAATTAATAAATTCTATAAATCAAAAAAAAATGGGATAATTGAAAACACAGATATATTTATAGAAACTTACATTAGACCTATCAAAGTTATAATTGTTGGGGCAGTTCATATAGCACAATATTTAGTTGACTATGCCAAAAGCTTAAATTTTGAAATATCAATTATTGATCCAAGAGGATACTTTGCTTCTGAACAAAGATTTCCCAATATGACTATAATAAATAAATGGCCTGATGAAGCGTTTAAAGAGATTGAAACAAATTCTAATACTGCATTAATTGCTTTAACACACGATCCAAAAATTGATGACCCTGCACTACAACATGCGTTAAAGAAAAAGTTTTACTACATCGGAGCCCTTGGAAGCAAAAAGACTCATGAAAATAGATGTCAAAGATTAAGAGACGTGGGCTTTAGTGAAGATGAAATAAATTCAATTCACGGGCCAATAGGAATCAAATTAGGAGGAAAATCGGCACCGGAAATAGCTTTATCGATTATTTCTCAATTAGTATCTGAAACTTACAAAAAATAACATGCAACAAGTGTTTGAAGAAATTAAAGTTAAAACCAATGGTCAAGGACTTTATAATTTTACTGCAAGCACTTTAAAGTGGTTAGACAAACAAAAAATTCAAAATGGAATTTTAAATATTAATATAATGCATACAAGCGCTTCATTAGTTATTCAAGAAAATGCTGATCCTGACGTCTTACATGATCTTAAAAATTTTTTTCATAAATTAGTTCCCATGGATACAAAGTTATACAAACATACAACTGAAGGTAAAGACGATATGCCTGCTCATATAAAATCTGCACTTACCAACAATCAATTAACTTTAAGTTTAAAAAATAAAAATTTAATTCTTGGAACTTGGCAGGGACTTTATTTGTTTGAACATCGAATTGAAAAGCAAACAAGAATATTGTCACATCATTTAATTGGAGATTAAGAATATGATTAAAGCAATTCTTTTAGCTGCTGGTCAATCTAAAAGATTAAAAGGTGAAAATAAATTAATTAAAAAATTTAAAAATAAACCTCTTATTAGTCATGTTTTAAACTCTCTTCTAAAAAGCAAAGTAAATAAAATCATTATAGTATTGGGTTATCAAAGCAAAAAACTGAAAAAAATAATTAAAAAAAATAATAAAAATATATTTACAACAAATAAAAAATTTAAATTAGGAATGTCTACTTCAATTAAATCAGGTTTAAGAAAAATATCAAAAAAAGATAAAGGTTTTATAATTGTTCAATCTGATATGCCGTTTATAAAAACATCAGATATTAATAAAATTTATAATTCAATAGAAAAAGGACGATCTTTAGTTCATGCATTAAAATTTAGAAATAAAGTAGGGAATCCAATTGGCTTTGATATTTCAATAATAAATAAATTTAAAAAAATTAAAGGTGATGTAGGTGCTAAATTTATGGTGAATAGACTTAAAAAAAATACAAATTTTATAAAAGTTTCATCCAACAGAATTTTCAAGGATTTTGATTTAAAAAAAGATTTTAATTAGCTTGAATAGGGTTTCCTTTTAACCATTCACTTTCTTCATTTTGGTAATGTTCTTTTTTCCAAATCGGTGATCTTTTTTTTATTTCTTCTATTATGTATCTTGAAAGAGTATATGCTTCAGTTCTATGAGGGCATGCTACTGCAATTATTATACTTACTTCGCCAAGGCCCACATAACCTTTAACATGCTCAATAAATACAGCTTTGTTTTTTATTTTTAGTTTTTCATCAACTTCATTGTAAATTTCTTTAAAACTTTTAACTACCATTTCATTGTGTGCATCGTAAGTTATGCCAGTAACTTTTTTATTTTCATTATTTTCTCTTACCGTTCCATAAAAAACTATTGAAGCACCGAATTTAGATGATGATATAAACTCCTCAGCATCCTCTGGTCTAATTCTTTCTTTTGCAAGATCTATTATTTTTGCATGAAGCATTAACCGCCTCCAATTGGTGGAATGATACCAATTTTTTGATCCTTATTGATTATATAATTATCTGAAACAATATTGTTATCTTCTGAACAAAATGCAGAAGTTTCAACTATTTTTTTAAAGTTATTATTTCCTTTAAAATGACTATCGACGTAATTTATTATTTTTTTTTTCAGATCTTTTATTGAACTTTTTCCTTCTACATTAAATTCAATGAAACTTTTTTTACTTAAATCCCTACTCGCACCGTATAGCTCAAGTTTTACTTTCATAATTAAAAAATATTTTCTAAAAACTTTGGTAAACCATCAGGATTAGTCCATAATCCACTTTTTCCACCTTCTTTAATTAATAATTTTACATTATCAATTTTTAGATGTGGATTTACAATTTTACTTAAGTCGTAAATAGTAATTAGTGCAGCATTAACTCCCATAATTGCTTCCATCTCAACACCTGTTTTTGCAACCGCTGATACAACACAAAATACCTCTAGAGAAAAATCTTCTTCCTGCATAATAATTTTAGTTGCGGTGTGATCTATTGGAAGTGGATGACATAAAGGAATTAGTTCACTCGTTTTTTTTACTCCCAAAACAGCCGAAACTTCAGCTAGAGCTATAGGATCTCCTTTGGGCATTTCTTTATTTTTAATCATGTTAAAAACTTCTTTACCAACATAAATTTTCCCTGATGCAAGAGCTCTTCTAAATGTTTCTTTTTTTGAGGAAACATCAACCATATTAAATGAATTTTTTTTGAAAATTTCTTTAGCCCAATCTTTTAATTCATCTTGATTTACTATTTTTAATTTAGTCAATTATCCTCCTGTTTTAGATAAATTTTTAGTTGAACCTGTATCTCCAAGCTCTAAATAATGAGACTCTTTTTTAAACTGCATTTGTTTTAATATAAGATCTTTTAACTCGTTAAGTTGATCGTCTTTTTGTAATAAATGCCTAATACTTATTCCAGTATTTCCAAATAAACAAAGTCTTAAATCTCCTCTAGATGTAATTCTTAGTCTATTACAAGTCTTACAAAAATCTTTTGAATAAGGAGCAATTATTCCAAACTTACCTTTATATTCAGGGTTTATATAATTTAAAGAAGGACCCGCATCTCTTCCCAAAGTTTGATGTATCCATTTATTTTTATTTAAGTAATTTTTAAATATATTTGCTGATACATGATATTTTTTAAAATAATCCAGGTTGTCACCTGTTTGCATTAATTCTATATATCTAAAATCAACCTTATTATCCTTAATGAATTTAGACCATGATTGAAAATCTTTTTCTGATGAATTGATTCCATTTAAAAGAACAGCATTAACTTTGATATTTTTAAAACCCAGATCTTGTAAATTATTTATACCCTTTAAAATTTCAGGAAGTCTATCATGACCAGTTACATTTTTAAAAGTTTCACGATTTAAACTATCAATACTAATATTTATTCCATTCAGTCCACTTTCCACCAAAGCTTTTGCTTTTTGATCTAAATGATAACCATTTGTTGTTATGACAACTTTTCTAATTCCTGACTCGTTTTTTAAAACTTTGACTATTTCAAAAAAATCTTTTCTTACAGTTGGTTCTCCACCTGTAATTCTAATTTTACAAACTCCTAATTCTGTAAAGCATTTTGCAAGACGTTTAATTTCATCTAAATGAAGAAATTTTCTATTATCACTTTTGTCAATTTGGTATCCATTTGGTAAGCAATATCCACACTTAAAATTACAAACATCTGTAATTGACATTCTAATATAAGGAAATGTTCTACCGAAACTATCTCTAAGCATTTTGTTTAATTTTTTTTATTTTAAGTTATCATAAATAAAAAATTATATCATGAGCAAAATTCTTACAAATAATGAGATAAATCAATTTAAAAAAGACGGTGCAATTTTTTTAAAAGGTAAATTTGATATTAGTTGGATTAAAAATCTCGAAAAAGGAATAGCTAGAGATATAAAAAATCCAAGCCCTAGATTTAAATCCCATACTATAGAAAAAGGTGTGCCAGCTTATTTAGAAGATTATTGGACTTGGGATTTAGTCCCAGAGTTTAAAGATTTTGTCTTTAATTCACCTTATGCAAAAATAGCTTCTGAATTAATGTCAGCAAAAAAAATAAATCTTGTAATGGACAATTGGTTTCTTAGAGAAGGAGGATCAAAATCTTCAACACCTTTTCATCATGATGTAAGTTATTTTGATATGGATGGAACTATGTGTGTTCTCTGGTTACCATTACAACCAACAGGCAAAGATGAAGGTGTCGTTTGGGTTAAAGGTTCACATTTATGGAATAAACTTTTTTTAAGAGTTTTGTTTAAAGATGGACATAAAGTTGAAGGAAATGAATGTGTTATTGATGGTAAAAAGTATGAGCTACCTCCAGATATTTTAGGAAATAAAGATAAATATGAATTTTTACAGTGGGACTGCGAATTAGGAGATTGTGTTATATTTGATATGAGGTGTCTTCATGGAACTCTTAGCTCTTCAATACCAGAAAAAACATTAAGTCGTTATACTTTAAGAGTGGCAAAAGAAGATGCAAAAATTAGTTATGTGGGAGATTGGACAAGTTATAACTATAGAAAATCTATGCAAGATGCTGGTTACAAAGATGGTGATCCACTAGGTGGAAAAATGTTTCCAGTTCTTTACGAGTCTATTTAACTTCTGGTGTAAAACCAGAAGTTAAATATATAATTTACTATTGCCCAGGTCCTTTATAGGCAGCTGCAATTTTTGCTGCGTTTACAGCAACATCATTGATGTTAATTGCTTCACAGATTGTAATGTTACAAAGAGAACCACTTGCTTCTGTTGCCATTTTAATACCAGCACCTTGTTCAAAAGATCCTTCGAAGATTACAAAGAAATCGTAAGCTCCTCTTAAACCAGTATAAGAAACCATTTTAGCTCCAACAGCTTCTGCTGCAGCTTGAGCTGCTTTAGATCTGTCAGATTTTGGGTCTTTAATAAAACCTTGAAACCCTTGAGTAGTATAGTTTCCAAAACAATAAAATTTAGCCATGTTTACTCCTTTCTTAAAAAAGATTATAACATTCTAAATTTTAATTTATTATTAAATTAATTATTAAAGTCACAACTAAGAATAGAAAATTTTATATGTACGAAAAATTTGGTCAATTTATTGATGGAAAATGGCAACAATCATCAGACAAAAAAACTTATGAAGTTATAAATCCTGCAAACGAAGAAGTCCTTGGTCATGCTTCCATGGCCACGTCTGTTGATGTTGATAAAGCACTTAAGTCAGCTGAAAAAGGTTTAGAAGTTTGGAAAAAAACATCTCCTTGGAAAAGATCTCAAGTCATTAGAAAAATTGCTGACCTAATAAGAACAAAACAAGATGTTCTTGCAAAATGGATAACGCTTGAAGTTGGAAAACCTTTTGCAGAAGGAAAAGGTGAAGTAGGAGCAACAGCAGATATTTTTGAGTGGAATTCTGAAGAAACAAAAAGAATTTACGGTCAAACGGTAGAAAGCAGATTTGAAGACACTAGAATTCATGTTTACTATCAACCAATTGGAGTTGTTGCGGCAATGTCTCCTTGGAATTTCCCTTTAGTTTTATCTGGAAGAAAAATATCAACAGCTTTAGCCGCAGGTTGTTCAGTAATTATTAAACCTGATGTAATTGCACCAGGCGGAGTGATGGAACTAGTAGATATTTGTAGAGAAGCTGGAGTTCCTCCAGGAGTGGTTAATTTACTATCTGGTGACCCCCCAAGCATTGCCGCTCAACTAATTTCATCAGATATAATTAAAAAAATTTCAATTACAGGATCCACAAGGGTTGGAAAATTAATACTTAAACAAGCAGCAGAAAAGGTTCAAAGAGTTACAATGGAATTGAGTGGTCATGCACCATTCATTGTATTTGATGATGCAAATATTGAAAAAGCAACAGATATGGCTATCGCTTCAAAATTTAGAAACAATGGACAGGTTTGTATTTCTCCAAGCAAATTTTACATTCAAGATAAAATGAAAAAAGAATTTGTTAATTTATTTGTAGAAAAAACTAAAAAATTAAAAATTGGAAATGGAATGGATGCAGATGTTCAGTTAGGTCCAATGACAACAAAAAAAAGACTTAATGAAATAGAAGATTTGGTAGAAAAAACTAAAAAAGAAGGTGCAAAGGTATTATTGGGTGGAAAAAAACCATCAGGATTTAATAAAGGTTTTTATTATGAGCCAACAATTTTTGATGATGTAAAAGATGATTTTACAATTATGAGTCAAGAGCCATTTGGACCTTTGTGCCCAATGTTATCATTTAAAACATTTGATGAAGTTATTAAAAGAGCAAATAATCATGAGCTAGGCCTTGCAAGCTATATTTGCACCAATTCAATGGAGGTAGCTAACAAAGCTTCTGAACAAATAGAAACAGGAGCTGTTGCAGTTAATACACCTTTGGTAGCGCAAGCAGAAGCACCTTTTGGTGGCATTAAACAAACAGGTGATGGTAGAGAAGGTGGCTCAATGGCCATTAAAGATTATCTGAATATAAAATATACTCACCTTGGCATTAAAGGTTAACTAATTTTTTTATGACTGAATTACTTATTGCTTTTGGAGCAGGACTAATAAGTTTTTTATCACCGTGTGTTTTGCCATTAATTCCAGGTTATATTTCATATATTTCAGGAAGTTCTTTAAATGAACTGATCGAAAAGAAAAATGTAAATTTATTACCAATAGTTTTGTTTACAGTTGGTTTTTCAATTGTATTTATAATATTTGGTGCATCAGCAACTTTTTTGGGTAAATTTCTTTTAACTAATTCTTTTCCTTTAAGAATTGTTGCTGGAATAATAATTATTATCTTTTCCCTGCATATTCTTGGCATATTTAAAATAAAATTTTTAAATTATGAAAAAAGATTTTATGCAAATAGAAACAAAAGTATTTTAAGTTCTCTGTTAATTGGAATGGCTTTTGCATTTGGTTGGACACCATGTGTAGGACCAATACTAGGTTCAATTTTAGTTCTAGCATCTACTACAGAAATTATTACCAAAGGTATTATGTTGTTATGCTCATACTCCCTAGGTCTTGCTATTCCTTTTATTTTATCTGGATATTTAATTCAGAAATTTATTTTAATTTCTAAAAATCTAAAAAAGAAAATAAATTTAATTGAAAAAATAGGTGGAATTTTACTACTTTTAACGGGAATTTTAATTACCACTAATCAGCTTCAAGTTTTAGGATTTTATATATTAAATTATTTACCTTTTTTGGAAAAAATTGGTTAATTTTTCTTTTGAGGCTTATTAAACACTATCAGTATCACACCAATGATAATTATGGCTCCACCAATAAATAACTCTTTAGTTGGTTCTTCACCTAAAAGAAAAATTGCAGCTAATAATCCAGTAGGAGGTATACCCATAGTAACTATAGGCAATACTTTATATAAAGGATTATTCTTTAAAACATAATAGAAGCAACCATATGTAATTGGCTGCATAATAAATCCTAAATAAATTGCAATCATCCAAGTTTCAAAAGGTGCAGCTTTAAAATAATTAATTGGATTTCCATCAAAAATAGCTGAAAGAGTAATTAATATTGGGCCAGAAAACAAACCTAACCAAGCAACAAGAGTTAATGGATTTATTTTTTTACTTAACGGTTTTACTAAAACTTGTCCCAATGCCCAAACACCTGATCCTATAATTACTAAACTTACACCAAAAAATTTGCCATCTAAATTTGGCGAACCGGTTAAAATATATACACCAACAAATGCAATAGCTATTCCAATTAAACTTCTAACTGTTGGTTTTTCTTTTAGCATAAAATATGCAAATACAACGCCGAAAGGAACTTCGGTTTGAACAAGCAATACTGCTGCTGAAGCATCTATAAAACTTAATCCAGTATATGTAATACTGTATTGAAGCGTGTTAGCTATAAGAGAAGCAAAAAATATTCTTTTAAGATAACCTTTTGGTATTGGAAACCACCAAATTAAAAGTGATGCAACAAAAGTAAACCTTAAACCCATTAATAAAAAAGGCGGAAGATGCTCCATTGCCGGTTTTGCAATAACAAAACCAAAACCTAAAAAAATTGGAACTATTGCAGCTATTAATGAATCTCGAAGGGTCAAGAAAAGTCTAAAGGTTAAATTTTCTTTTTAAATGTCTTAATTTTCCTTCAGTGCTATCAAAATCTATATAGCAACCTTGTAAAAATCTATTACCTTCATCAGGATCATACTTTGTTCTTCCGTGTAGTACTCTATAATTATCCATCATCATAAGATCATTTGGTGCTAATTTAAATTCTATTCTGTTTTTTTCTGAATTATACATATCAGATAACTTTTTCCGGGCTTTATAATATTGATCCAATTTATTTTTTTCTAGCATTGGAACATAATCCAATCTTGGACTAAATCTTACCTGTTTAAAATTTTTTTCATCATCAAGATGAATTAATTCTGACCAATCTTCAAGCATTACATTTTTATCTGTAAATTTAAATCTTACTTTAACTTCACTAAGAATTTTATAAGCAGCAGGATCTTCTTTTTTTAAATTTTCAGTAACAGTATATCCATCAACTAAAGTTGAATAACCTCCGCTTACTTCATTTTCAATGCAATGTAATAATTGAATACAAGGAACAGGGTTTCTATATGGGTTATCAGTATGAGGGCTTAAATGCAAAGTGGTGTAAGCTAAATCGTTAGGATTTGATTTAGACTTAACATTAAAATGTTCACCAAAATTAGTTCTTCTGACACTTCCAATGGAATTTGCAAATTTAACAATATAATTATTTTCTGTAGGAATATTTTTAATTATAACAAAACCATACTCATAAAAAGAAACCAATAAATCATACATTTCTTTTGACTCGTAAAAACCTTCATTAAATTCAAAATTCTTTACATTTTTCAATGTTGAATCCCATTTTTTTTTTGGAATTTCTTTTATTACTGTATCTTTATTTGAAAATTCAGTTTCAAGTTTATTTATATCCAATTTAGAATTAACACCATCATTAAAATTAACTTCAAGAAAGCCATTTTTAATTTCAACTTTTTTAACTATGATTTCTCCATTCATTGTTGAGGGGTCAAATAATCTTTGTTGAGTACCTTTATCTAAAAATTTTTCCTCAGATACTCTCTCACGCAACCAAAATGGGTGAATCTCTTGGGTCGATTTTCCATTGTTATAGAATATTTTATTTTGGTTTAGTTCAATTTTCATAATGTTTTTTGAGGATTATTTAAAATTTAACTTTAATCAAGATAAATAAAATAGTAAGTGGTTCTTGATATGGATCAATTAGATACAAAAAATATCAGATTTTTTGCTAATTTTTTAAGCCGCCTAGCAAAGGATATGACAAGGTTTTATTACCTAAAACTAAACAAGCCTTTTAAAGCAATAAACAAAAGCAAAGGCAAAGGTTATGACCCAGTGACCAAAGCCGACAGGGCATTTGAAAAGTTTATAAGATCTAAAATTCAAAAGAAATTTCCAACTCATGAAATTATTGGTGAAGAGTTTGGCCATAAAAAAACTAAAAGTGACTTTACTTGGGTCATTGATCCAATAGATGGAACTAGATCGTTTATAGTCGGTAATCCAACTTGGAGCAATTTAATAGGTTTAAATTATAAAGGAAATCCAGTCGTTGGTTTGGCAAATTTTCCAGAATTAAATAAATATTATTTTAATACTTCAAAAAATAGTTCTTATGTAGTTGAGAATGGAAAAAAAAGAAAATTATCAGTAAATAAAAAAGCCACTTTTAAAAATATTAAAGTTGCAGGAGCCTTTCACGGATGGTTATCTTTAAAGAAACAAAGCAGAATTCCTAAAGTTTTAAAACTTATGCAATTTCCTTGTTTTGATGCATTAAGTTATGCTCATTTTTGTGAAGGGAAAATTGATGCAGTTCTGCAATGTCAAAATAAAATTTGGGATTTGCATGCAATAATTCCCATTGTTTCAGCTGCAGGTGGAATTGGCTCAACATGGAATAATAAAGATGCAAAATATGCTGGAAATGTTTTATTTTCTACAAATAAAACTATTCACAAAAAAATATTAAAACTTCTAAAACCAGCACTTCAAATATAAAATTTTATTATGAAAATAATTAAGCTCTTATTGTTGATTGTAGTCTTAACATCTAAATTCACAATATTGAATGCAGAAGTTAAACCAACATTTAATAAAGAATTTGACTTAACAGGTGGTGTCGTAGATCATCCAGCTGATGTAAAGTTTAGTCCAGATGGCAAAAAAGTTTTCTTACTTGAATTTTCTTCAGGAAATGACACCTCAGACGTCGAATTGATACAATTTACTTTGACAACACCTTTTGATATTTCAAGCATAGACACCTCAACTAAAGTTTCAATTATAGTAGATGCTGGCGTTGACCCACTTGTGGGTCCTGAAGGTTTTACATTTGGTAACGATGGGAAAAAAGTTTTTATTATAGATTTCAATAGAAAACTGCAAGTGAATACCCTTGAGACAGCTTATGATTTAACAAATGCAACTAGAGTAGCTGATGATAGTATCGATTGGAAGAATTACTTATCTCCTACTACAGCAGGAGGTGTAATTGAGCAAAGAGACATAGAATTTAATAATGACGGTACTAAAATGTTTTTTATAGATTCTTGGTCAGACGAGTCAGTTGTAACGTACAATTTAAGCACACCATACGATCAAACTACAGCAACACTTGGGCCAGAACTAGATCTTAATGACGTTAATACAAGAATTTTACAGGATATAGAATTTGATGATGATGGAACGCGGATGTATATAATTGAGTCGCATACTGGTGTTGTTGAAACTAGAACTTATGTTTATAAATTATCTACTCCATTCGATGTTTCGACAGGAAAATATGTTGGAAACTCAGTTAATATTTTTACAGCTGATGGAGATGGTGAAAGCGAAGCTTCACAGGGTAGACCACTTGGAATGACTTTTTCAAGCGATGGAATGAAATTATATAGAGTAACATATTCTCATAGCGGTAATGCTTCCGATATTATTTACGAATATGATTTAAGCTGTCCTTATGGAATTGTAATTTGTGAGAATGACACACTCTCAAATACTGGTGCACAAATAGAATTTGCCAAGAATGTAATACGTAAAAATACATCAACGGTTTTTAAAAGATTTGAATGGTTAAGACGTAATGAAGGAAAAAAAAATCTTAACAGTAACAATATTAATTTAAATATTTATAATCCTGTTTTAGCTTCATTAAAAAATAAGCTAAAAGGCTCATTTAATGAAAAAAAATATTCTCAAGTTTCACTCGGTGAAAAAAAATCAATAAAAAATAAATCTAATAATTGGTCCTACTGGTCTCACGGCGATATTTCATTTGGTAGAACTGGTGATACAGCTACCTCTAATCCAAGTGAAATTAGGGTTTCAGGTTTAATGTTTGGTGCAGATAAAAAGATAGATAATGATACATTTTTTGGTGCAGCTATCAGATATGGAAATGATAATATAGAACTTATATCTTCTAATGGTTTAAAATTAGATACAGAGTCTTTAACGTTAAATTTGTATAGTACGATACCAGTAAATAACAATTCTAATCTCAATGCTTTATTGGGCGTAAGTTTGTTAAGAATGGATCAACTCTATTCATCTACACTTGCTGGTGAACGAAACGGTAAACAAATTTTTACTGCTATTAATCTAACCCCTGAAAGTGGATATGGTAATTTTAACATTATGCCAACAGTTAAACTTGAATATGGGATTACTCAGTTTTCTGAATATACAGACTTTGGAAGCTCATCAACTACTAATAGCATAGACATTCATGAAGCCCTTGAATTTAAAACTGGTAGTGTTGCAGCGGGTTTCAAGTTTGACAATTCAATAGAAATTAATGATGGTAAACTTAGTAGAAATGGAAGTCTTGAATATATTAATGATTTAACACCAGATATTGATTATAAATTTAAAAATCATATTGATAACGTTACAACTCATAAAACAGTCCATGCATATGCAATAAACAACATAAAAGGGAATGTTGGTTTTGAACTATTGTATGAAAGTGGTTACACATTTGCTTTAAACTACGAAAGAATTCAAGGACTCGATTATGGCGGTCATCAAGATAGTATATTTTTTAAACTTGGGCACGTACGTGAAGAAGAATCAGAGTTTGCCTTCAATTATAAACCATTAAACAATAATCAAATGGAACTAAGTTATGTTAAAGATGTTAATGGTTTTGATGTTAAAATTAACTCGAATTACAGTTTAACAAGTAAAATACCTGACTATGGTGCAAACATAGAAGTTTCAAGCGTGTTCTAGTAATAGTATATTCATAAAAAATTTTTTATGAATTATACAAGATACGTAATAATAATTCTGATTTCTGCTTTTATAAATTTAAATGTTCTAGCAGCACCCACCCATGTTACAGAGTTTAGTATAAATGCACAAGAAGATGTCCCCACAGGAATTGCATTTAATTCAGATGGTACAAAAATGTTTGTTGTTGGTATTGCTGGAGATGATATTAATGAATATAGTATAAGTGTAGGATACGATCTTAGTTCTACAGTTACATATTTAGACAGATTACCTACTACAGGTTCTACGACACCTCAAGACCTTGCATTTAATGCAAACGGAACTGAGGTTTTTATTGTTGACACAAGTGGAAATTTACTTAGCTGGACATTAGCTAGCGCTTATGATGTGTCAAACCCTACAGCTAATCATGATATTGATCTTGGGGGCACTCTTAGAGGTTTAGAATTCAATAACAATGGTAGCAAAATGTTTGTTTTTAATGAAACAAATGACTCTGTTGTGCAATATACTTTAAGCACTGCATATGATCCATCAACTAGAGCGAGCACTACCGTCAGTTATGTAAGTACTGTAGTTACAGCAAATCATCAAGGACTAGCATTTAGTTCAGATGGCACTAAGATGTATCTTGTTAGAGGCAAGCCCCTTGCCCCTTTCATAAATTGGATTGTCGAATATAATTTAAGCATTGGTTATGATCTTTCATCTACAATAACGCATGTGGGCACTTATGAAGTGGATGTAGATGATGAAGACGAAGGAATATCTGGTTTAGCATTCAAACCTGATGGTAGCAAAATGTTTCATGCTGATTTTAATACAAATGAAATTCAAGAATATACATTAGATTGCGGGTATGGACTGATACAGTGTATTAACCCAACTAATAATGATGATGATGTAGCTTCGGTAGAAGTGCAGTCAGAAGTATCTAAAAAACTTATTCAACATACTACCTTTCCAGTTTTAAACCGTATGGAATGGCTTAGAAGAAATAAAAATAGTAATAATTTAACTAACCAGAATATTAAATTTCAATTTTCAAATGAAATTTTAGCATCATTATCAAATTTAATAATACCAACTTATTTGAGTAGTGATAATTCTTCATTAGTTGAGCCTCAGTTTGGTAATTGGTCATACTGGAGTGAGGGAACTATTAGTATTGGAAAAGTAGGAGATTCAACTACATCATCAGCAAAAAATATAAATACTAGCGCTATTACAATTGGAGCAGATAGAAAAAATGATAAAAATAAAATGTATGGGTTTGCATTTAGGTTTGGAAGTGATGATATTGATGTAGGTAATCTTGGTAGCGCTTTGGATATGAATGCGTTTAGTTTAACAGTTTATGAAACTCGTCCTAGCGGTGAAAATATGTTTATGGATAGTCTTATTGGAATAAGCGCAATCAGCACAGGTCTTTTAAATAATAGCGGATCTATCTCTACAGATGGAGAAAGAGAAGGAAAACAAATTTTTGCATCAATTAAATTTAGAGAAACATTTACAAAAGAAAAACTAAATATAACTCCAAATGTAAAAGTAGATTTAGGATTTACATCTCTTTCAGATTATACTGAAACAGGAGCCGATGGTTTGAATTTAAAATTTGATAGACAGGATATTGGCACAATTATAACTTCCATTGGTTCAGTTATAGACAATACAATTGATATTAATAATGGAATTATAAAGCCAAATATTCAATTAGAATATAACGCAGATATCAGCCCATCTTCAAAGCAAGAATTTGAATATGCCTCAAATGGAACTTCTTACATTATAGAAAACATAAATAGCTCAACTCATAATTATAGAGGAAGTTTTGGTTTTGACTTAATTACAGATAATGGTTTGTCACTAACGACGAACTACGAGAGAAACCAAAGTAGAGGAAGTGGACATACCGATGCTATTTATTTTGCTGGAAGTTATGTTTCAAAAAGCGATGAAACGTATACTTTTAGTTTAAATGGTAGTGAAACCTTTAATACAAAATTGGATTATAAAAGAAACATAAATGGCTTTGATATAAAATTTAGTTCAAATTATAACTTGATGAGCCAAATACCTGATTATGGGGCAAACATAGAAGTTTCAAGCACATTCTAGTATACTATCATTAAAAAAATGAGAGTATTAATTCTACAACATATCAAAATAGAAGATCCTGGTTTTATAAAAGATTTAATGATCAAGGATGGAGCCGAGCTAACAACAATAGAATTAGACGAAGGTGAAAAAATTCCAACTGATCTTTCAAAATTTGATGCGATGTTTTGCATGGGCGGTCCTATGGATACATGGATGGAAAAAAAACATCCCTGGTTAGTTGATGAAAAAAAAGCAATAAAAGAATTTGTTGTTGATTTAAAAAAACCTTATTTAGGTTTTTGTCTTGGATGCCAACTTTTGGGAGAAGTAGTCGGTGGAAAGGTTGTTAAATCAAGCAATCCAGAAATAGGAATGTTAAATATTAATTTTTCTCAAAATAAAAATAACGATCCTTTATTTTCAAAATTTCCTGAAAAAATTACTTCTTTGCAGTGGCACTCATATGAAGTTCAAGGTCTAGAAGATAATAAAGACGTAACTCTTTTAGCATCTTCTCCAGAAACTAAATATCAGATTTTTAAATACCAAAATCATGCTTATGGAATTCAATTTCATATTGAAGTTAAAGATACAACTGTAGGAGAGTGGGGATGTGTTCCAGAATATAAATCTGCATTAGAAAAAGAATTGGGTGCGGGAGCCTTAGAGAAATTTGACAAAGAAGCAAAGTCAAATATGACAAACATGAACGAATATTCTAAAATTTTGTACGAAAACTTCAAAAAACTACTCAAATAATTCTTCTTTAGTTTCCCTTATTATTAAGTTAAATTTTTTAAAAAAATAATTAAGGGGGGAAAATGAAACCTAATAATTTGCTAAGAATTTTATTAGCATTAATGTTTGTTTTTGTATCTACACAGTCATATGCAAAAACATTAAAATGGTCGATGCAAGGGGATAGTTTAACTCTAGATCCTCATGCACAAAATGAAGGTCCAACTACTCAAGTATCAAGACAAATTTACGAAGCTTTGGTTACTAGAGGGTTAGACATGTCAATTGGCCCTCAACTTGCAACTAAATGGAAAGCAGTTGATCCAAACACTTGGTACTTTTTTTTAAGAGATGATGTAAAATTTTCTAATGGACAAAAAATGACATCTGAAGATGTTGTCTTTAGTATATTAAGAGCAAAACAACCTACATCCGATTTTAAGGAATATATTAGTACTATTTCAGGAGTTAAAGCAATTGATGATTACACAGTTCAAATCAAAACAAGTAAGCCAAATCCAATTCTTTTGAACCAGTTATCAAATATATTCATTATGTCTAAGCAATGGTCAACTGATAACTTTGTAGTTGCTCCACAAAATTGGGATGCAGGTCAAGAAACTTTCTCTGCAACCAATGCAATGGGAACTGGTCCTTTTAAAATTACTTTAAGAGAGCCTAACACTAAAACTGTTTTCAAAAAAAACAGCAAATGGTGGGGCAATGTTGAGCATAACATAACAGAAATACAGTTACTTCCAATTAAAAATGCTGCAACAAGAGTTGCTGCTTTATTATCTGGAGAAATAGATCTAGTAACTGATGCTCCTGTTCAAGACTTAGCTCGTATTTCATCTTCTGGTGGACACAAAGTAGAAAGCACTCCACAGATGCGTACAATCTTTCTTGGAATGGACCAAGCAGCCGATAAACTTAGATCAGGTAATACTGGAGATAACCCATTTAAGAAAAAAGAGGTTAGACAAGCTCTTTATCAAGCAATTGATATAGAAGCTATCAAGAAAAAAGTTATGAGAGGTTTAAGTGAACCAGCAGGAATTATAACTTTCCCAGGCGTTACAGGTTACACTAAGGCACTTGATAAAAGACTACCTTACGATGTTGATGCTGCAAAAAAAACTATTATCGGATGCAGGATATCCAAATGGTTTTGATGTTGAACTAAGATGCCCGAATGACAGATATGTAAATGACGAAGCAATTTGTACAGCTGTTGTAGGAATGTTAGGAAAAATTGGTGTTAACGTAAATTTATTTGCTCAAACTAAAAGTAAACACTTTAAAGAACTTAAAGACAACCAAGGCGACTTTTATATGCTAGGTTGGGGCGTTCCTACTTTAGACAGTCACTACGTATTCCATTATTTATACGAAACTGATGCAAGCTGGAATAAAGTTAACTTCAGCGATCCTGATGTTGATGCTGCAATCAGAGTAATGGAAGGTGAAGTTGATCTAGATAAAAGAAATGCTGCTATAGCTAAAGCTTGGAAAATTGTAAGAGATAATATTGCTTATCTACCTTTACATCACCAAGTAATTTCTTGGGCATCAAAATCAAACGTTAATGTACCTATAAGACCGAATAATGAACCATTATTCCGTTTTTCTAGCGTAAATTAAATTAATTTTTTACAAGCCCTTTTTTCAAAGGGCTTGTAACTTAAGTTTTCATAAATTGATAAAATATTTTTTTAAGCGCTTGTTTCAATCAGTTATGGTAATGCTGGTTGTTGCTTTTGTTTCTTTCTCTCTTTTTACTTTCGTTGGAGATCCAATAAATAATATGGTTGGAGAAGAAACATCTGACAAAGAAAGAGCAGAACTTAGAGAAACTTTAGGATTAATGGATCCTATACATATTCAATTTTCAAGATTTATAGTTAATGCTTCAAAGGGTGAGTTTGGAATTTCTTATCAATTAAGAAGACCAGTTTCAGAATTAATTTCTGAAAGATTACCAGCAACTATTGAGTTGGTTTTAATTTCAGCTTTAATTGCACTTGTTTCAGGTACTTTGTTAGGAGTTTACACAGGAATAAACCGGAAGGGTTTTTTGAGTGACATTATATTAGCCATTTCACTGCTAGGAGTATCACTTCCCACATTTGTTATTGGAATATTATTTATTTATCTTTTTGCTGTAATTTTAGGAATATTACCTTCTTTTGGAAGAGGAGAAGTAGTTGATCTTGGTTTTTGGTCTACAGGTTTTTTAACAATATCTGGCTTAAAAGCCATAATTCTTCCCTCTGTAACGCTTAGCCTTTTTCAAATGACATATATTATTAGACTTGTTCGTGCAGAAATGATGGAAATACTGCAAACTGATTACATTAAGTTTGCAAGAGCTAGAGGCATAAGTGAAAAAAGCATTCATTATAAACATGCATTAAAAAATGGCTTAATACCTGTAATTACAATTGCAGGAATAAATATTGGTACTTTAATTGCATTTTCAATAATTACAGAAACAGTATTTCAATGGCCTGGTATGGGATTTTTATTCATTCAAGCTGTTCAATTCGTAGATATACCAATTATGTCTGCTTACTTAGTTTTCATCGCTTTTGTTTTTGTGATGATAAATTTCATAGTAGATATTTTGTACTACTTTATTGATCCAAGAATTAGAGTTAAATCGGAGGCAGTAAGTGGCTAGTAAAAATTTAACATTGTTTAATAGAATTAAAGATAGTGATATTTATTTTAGTTTTATAAAGTCGCCAACAGCTATTGTATCAACTGTTATATTGATAATAATTTTCTTTTGTTCTTTTTTTGTTGAATTGGTTACACCTTATAATCCATTTGACCCATCTTCTTTATCTTTAATGGATGCATTTACACCACCTTCGTGGACAGAAGACGGTCTTACTAAATTTATTTTAGGAACTGATGGCCAAGGTAGAGATATGTTGGCAACAATTCTTTATGGATCAAGAATTTCTTTAATTGTAGGTTTTTCAGCGGTTATATTTGCTTTGGTATTAGGAGTGGCATTGGGATTAACAGCAGGATACTTCGGAGGAAAATATGAAATGATTGTAATGAGATTAACGGATGTACAGTTAACTGTTCCAAGTATTTTAATGGCTCTTTTGGTTGATGGAATTGCACGTGGAATTATTTCAAGAGAATTACATGATGAAATGGCAATTTATGTATTAATTTTTGCAATTGGTATTTCAGAGTGGCCTCAATTTGCAAGAGTATCAAGAGCTGCCACTTTGGTTGAAAAAAATAAAGACTATGTTTCTGCTTCAACAATTATTGGAGTTTCAAATATAATTATTATGTTCAAACATATATTGCCAAATATAATGAGACCGGTTTTAGTAATTGGAACTATAGGGCTTGCTCTAGCAATAATCGCAGAAGCCACACTAAGTTTCTTAGGAGTTGGTGTTCCGCCAACTACACCTTCGCTGGGTACATTAATTAGACTTGGTAATGATTTTTTATTTTCTGGTGAGTGGTGGATTACTTTCTTTCCAGCAATTTTTTTAGTTATATTAGCATTTTCAATTAATCTGCTAGGAGATTGGATGAGAGATACTCTTAATCCAAAATTAAATTAATGAGCTTTTTAAAAATAAATAATTTAAGCGTTGATTACAAAATGAGAAGAGAAACAGTTTACGCTGCAAAAAATATAAATATAGAAGTTAGTAAAGGAGAAATTTTAGGTTTAGTTGGCGAGTCTGGTTCAGGAAAAAGTACAGTTGGCAACGCAATTATAAATCTTATTGATGAACCAGGAAAGGTTTCAAGTGGTTCAATTTTCTTAGGAGATATAAACATTCACAAAGATCCAGAAAATATTGTTAAATACAGAGGCAAAAAAGTTGGTTTAATTTTCCAAGACCCTCAAACTTCTTTGAACCCAATATTTACAATAGGAGAGCAGTTGATTGAAACAATTAAAACTCATTTAAATTTAAATACCGAAGAAGCTAAAACGAAAGCTATAAATTTATTAAAGGAAGTTGGTATTAAAGACGCTGAAAAAAGATTTGATAATTATCCTCATCAATTTTCAGGTGGAATGAGACAGAGAGTTGTTATTTCTCTGGCTCTTTGTTGTGAACCAGAGCTTTTAATAGCTGATGAGCCAACAACAGCATTAGATGTATCAATTCAATCTCAAATTTTAGATTTAATTAAAAGATTAACGAAAGAAAGAAATTTAGCAGTCATATTAATTACACATGATATGGGAGTTATTTCTGAGACAACCGACAGAGTAGCTGTAATGAAAAATGGTGATCTAGTTGAAATTGGACCCACAAAAGAAATACTAACAAAACCTAAAGAAATTTACACAAAGAGTCTTGTAAGCTCAGTTCCACCAACAAATAAAAAAATTGAAAGATTTATAATTATTGAAAAAGAAAACAAAAAACAAAGTGAAACAAATATTAAAATATTAAATAGATGGACAAAAAAAGAAATTGTTAATCAAGATTTAGTTCAAGTTAAGAATTTAAGTAAAACATTTGATGATAGTTTTTTTACAGAAAGTTCAAAAAACGCAGTTATGGCAGTAGACGATGTTTCATTTAACATTAAAGAAGGTCAATCGTTTGGACTGGTAGGAGAGAGTGGCAGTGGAAAATCAACAATTGCTAAAATGATTGTTAATTTATTTAGACCAAGTGAAGGTGATATTTACTTTGACAGTGTTTGTATAACAAAAATTAAAAATAAGAAAGAAATGTTGAAGTTTAGGAAACAAATTCAAATGATATTTCAAGATCCATACTCTTCATTAAATGGAAGATTAAAAGTTAAAGATATAATTGCTGAACCTATAAAACTTCACAATCCTTCAATTAGTTCAAAAGATATAGATAGCTATATATATGATTTATTAGAATCTGTTGAGCTAACACAACAATCAGCTGAGCGTTACCCTCATGAATTTTCAGGAGGTCAAAGACAAAGGATCTCTATCGCAAGAGCTTTAGCAACCCAGCCAAGATTACTTGTTTGTGATGAACCAACTTCTGCTTTAGATGTAAGTATTCAAGCTCAAATATTAAATTTATTAAAAGATTTACAAGAACAATTAAATCTGACAATCTTATTTATTAGTCACGATTTACCAGTGGTAAGACAAATGTGCGATCGAATAGCAGTACTAAAAAATGGAAAACTTTGTGAAGTTTCAATGACAGAAGAATTATTTAAAAATCCTAATCATGAATATACAAAAGAACTGTTAACTTTAATGCCAAAAATTGAATCAATTTATAACTAAGGAGGAAACATGCCAATCTTTAAACCAATTCAAGAAAGTGAAGCGAAAGGAAAAGTTAAAGAAATATATGACGAAATAAAAAGTGTAAGACAAATTACAGATGTTCCAAACTTTTGGAAAAATCTTGCCAATGATCCCAATGAATTAGAACGTACTTGGGGTTCATTAAAAGAAATAATGAAAAAAGGCGCTCTTGACTCAGTTACAAAAGAATTAATTTATGTTGCGGTATCTATAACTAATGGTTGTGAATATTGTATTAAATCTCATTCATTTGCAGCAAAGAAAAAAGGTGCAACTAACGAAATGTTAAAAGAGATGTTTGCAGTGGTAGGATTAGCTAATAAAAACAATAAACTGGTAGATTCTTACCAAGTAGAAGTTGATGAAATTTATAAATAATTAATTTGCTTTACCAAGTAAGTTAACAATTAAAACTCCAGATACAATTAAAGCAAGTCCTATTATTGTATAAAGATCAGGCATCTGATTGAATTTATATATTCCAACTATTGTAGTTGCGATAATACACAATCCTGCAAAAGATGCATAAGTAATTCCAACGGGAATTGTTTTCATAACAAGAGATAATGCATACATGCATGCAACAATAGCTATTGCCGTTAGAACACTAGGTATTAATAATGTAAAACCTTGAGCACCTTTAGCAAATCCATTTGCCGCTGTACCCAAAACAACGGCAATGATTAAAATAATATATGGAACTACATTTGTCATTTTATTTTTTAACCATTATACATTGACCCATGTAATTTTTAATAAAAATAAATTATAATTACAATTGTGTTTAAAAAAAAAAACTATTTATTTTATTTTATATTATTTTTATCGCTACTAATAGGTTATTTATTTAAAGAAAATGCAAGCGGTGGAGCAAAAATTGATTTTAATTACCTATTTCCTTTTATAGATAGTTTTAATAAAAGCATTTCAAATGGATTTAATTTTTTTTTAAGCAACGAAGGAAGTAAAATCCATTCCCCCATATTTTATATTATTGTTTCATTTTTTTTAAAAATTGTTCCAGATTTAAATATTGTTAACATAATTTACATTACAATATGCTCTTGTTTGCCATATCTTTTTTTCAAAATTTTAAGCTTAAATTTTGATGAAAATAAAAACTATCTATTTGTTTTTTCATTAATTTTATTTTTATCTCCTTATTTTAGATCTTCAGCTATTTGGCTTTTGGGTGATAACTTAAGTCTGATATTTTATTCACTCTTTGTCATATTTTATATTCAAACTGAAAAAAATTCTAGAGATATTAAAAATTATTTTTTTTGTGCACTATTTATAATTTTATGTAGCTATATAAGATATTATTACTGTCT
>CACIPW010000010.1 GCA_902588635.1 uncultured Pelagibacteraceae bacterium
TATTAAAATTAATATTTTCTAAATTTGGTATTTCGTCTAAATCCGAAATTATAACCCAATCGTCTTCGCTAGCTTCTAAAAGACAATTCTTAATATGATTTCTTTGAAAATTTTCTCTTTTGATGGCATTTAAAATATACTTATCACTTATTTGATTTTCAGTATCTTTAACATTAATTTCTTCAATATTTTCTGGTTGTTCTTTAAGCAAAATATACTCAATTTTATTTTCAAATTTCTTATATTTTTCTTTATTGAAGTGAGGCTTTTTTGTTTTGCCTTTATGGTTATAGTTACATTCAATTATTATGAATTTATCGACAAATTTATCTAGATAATTCAACCTTAGATCTAACAACAAATCTTCATCAAAATACATAAAACAATCAAATATTTTCATAATAAACGATTGTTTTAATATAATTTTTGAAATAAATCGAAGAATAAATAAAATAATTATTTTATATTTATGAAAGCAAAACTTATTTTTTTATTAATATTCAATTTATTATTGTTTAATAAAACATTTTCTGATGAAAAATTTGATATAGGAAAGGATATTTTTTTAAAAGCTGGAAATTGTGGTGCTTGTCACACACTTAAAGATGCAAATACAGTTGGGAATATAGGACCAAATTTAAATGAAATAAAACCAAATATAGGGAGAGTTGTTAATTCAGTTACTAATGGCATTGGTGTAATGCCATCATTTCTTGAAATACTTTCTGACGAGGAGATAAATGCTGTTGCTTATTACGTTTCTGAAAGTGCAACAAATTAAATTATGGTATTGTGATTTTTAATCCAGTACTTTGCAATATCTTCTCTTTTACAAATCCATACTCTATCAAAACCAGTTACATAATCTAAGAATTTTTTGAGAGATCGAATTCTTCCAGGTTTTCCAATTATTCTACAATGTAAACCAATTGACATCATTTTAGGTTTTTCTTTACCCTCTTCATACAAAGCATCAAAACTATCTTTTAAATAATTAAAAAATTGATCACTAGAATTAAATCCCTGACTTGTTAGAAATCTCATATCATTATTATCCAGACTATATGGAATCATTAATTGTTTTTTCTTTCCTTTCTTTTTCCAATAAGGAAGATCATCGCTATAGGTATCACTACAATATAAAAAACCACCTTCATCAATTACCAGATCTAAAGTATTAGGGCTACATCTGCCTGTGTACCAACCAACAGGTCTTTTACCAAAAATCTTTTTAATTGTAGTTATTGCTTTATGCATATGTTTTTTTTCGATTGATTTAGAAACATTTTGATAATCTATCCATCGCCAACCATGTGAAGCAATTTCATAATTAGATTTTTTTATTTCTTTACAAATTTCTAAATTTCTTTCCAAAGCCATCCCAACACCAAAAATTGTTAAAGGAAGTTTATATTCTCTAAACAATTTATGTATTCTCCAAAATCCTACTCTTGATCCATACTCATAAAGTGATTCCATATTGAGGTGTCTTCCTTTTATCGGCTTAGCTCCAATTATTTCAGATAAAAAGATTTCGGAAAATTTATCTCCGTGTAAAACACAATTTTCTCCACCTTCTTCATAATTTAACACAAACTGAACTGCTATTCTTGAATTATTTGGCCAATTAACTTCGGGCAAGTTTGATCCATACCCCAGCATATTTCGTGGATATTTATTTTTCATTTTGATAGATAAATTTTTTCTTTTTTAAATTTATGAATAATTAAATTTTTTCCTTTTCCCTTTCTATCAATTATTAAAAAATTCATATCTTTTGTTGATATCAGTGGAAAATGCCAAATTCCTGAGTTCAAATTTATTCCTGTTTGTTTTGGTATTCTAAATGATTCTATTTTTTTTAAATTGGGTCTATTTCCTTTTGGTGCAACAAAAACTAAGAAAGAAGTTTCTTTCATAGGTATAAATGCTTGGCTCCCTAATGGATGTTTTTCCATCATATCAATTTTCATTGGAAACATTCTTTTTTTTGCCGAAAAAATACTAACTATGGTTTTACCCTTTTTTGTAGAAGTATTTATTTTTACTAGATTATCATATCTTTTTGCGTATCCATTATTAATCTTAAAATATTTTTTCTTACTTGTGTCTACAATTTGTCCAAATTTTCTAAAATTTTTTTTATTAATTTTTTTTGGTTTTATTTTTATTTTCATTTAACTACTTGTCCAAAAGCTCTTATTCTAGAAATACCACCATCGGGAAAAATATTTAATCTTAAATAATTTACCTTATTTTTTTTAAATGTTTTATTTTTAAATGAGTGCTTTTTATGAGGTTTTAATTTAGTTTTCCCTACAAGAAGATTCCATTTTGTTGAATTGCTTACAATTTTTTTTGATTTCATTTTGTTTGGTAATAAAGCAGATTGAACCGAAAATGAGTCTGGATAGTTTCCTTTAAAATGATGAGTATCAATCTCTAATTTATTAATTATTCCAGAGATTCCAAATTTAATAATAATCCAATCGAAGTTTTTTCCTCTACTTCTTCTTGTTTCCCATCCATCACCCATATTAGCTCCAACACCAGGGCTAAGAACATTTTCAGCTTTACCAAAATGTTCATTGTTACAACCAATAATTGTAGATCCATTTAATATAGAGGTCAAATTTATATTTTTACCTTTAAGGTTAACTCTTTCTAGATCCACTTTTCCATTAAGTTTTAATCTAGCAACTCCGCCATCAGGAAAAATATTTAACTTTATAAAATTGAATGTTGAGTGATTTTTAATTTTAAAATTATGATTTTTATCTGGACTCAAACTTTTTTTTTTTAAAATGGTTTTCCAATTTATTTTTTTTGTAGGTTTATTTTTTGAATAACATGCCTGCAATGACGCTTGAGAGGGTTGGTTTCCAGAGAAATAAGCCGTGTCAATGTCTACATCAAATATTTTTCCAGGTCTCCCTAGCTTGATAATTAAATAATCATGACCTTTTTTTCTTTTTCTTCTTGTTTCCCATCCATCCATCCATTTTCCATGACTATCATAAACTTCTTCTTTAAAAATTGGTTTTTGGCAACTTAGTATTCTGCTTGCTGCACCAAAAAACTGATCAGTTTTATAAATAACTTTAGAACCAAATTTTGGTTCTGCTAAATTTACAGTATTTTTAAATTTTAATTGTTTCATTTTGTAAATAGTTCATCTAGTCGGAATAGAGCAATTTTTCTAACCTGCTTTTTTGACTCTTTGAATTCAAATTCTATATCATTATTAATTCTTTGTCTAAAATTATTTAGTATTTCAATTTTATCTTTATCTTTTACAGCTATTATAAATGGAAAACCAAATTTTTTTTCATATTCATTGTTTAATTTTATAAATTCATCAAATTCCTCTTTCGTACAACTTTTTAGATTAGAACGAGATTGTTCTTGATTGGAATGTTCTGTTAGATTTTTTTCAACAACTAATTTAGGATGAGCTCTTAAAATATTTAGAGTTTCATTTTTAGATGATGATTCGTATATCTGAATCATTTTATTTATTAGATCATCTTTATTTTTAAACGGTTTTAACTCGAAAAGTTTTTCAGCTATCCATTGTGTTTTTTCAAAAATAACTCCAAACAAAGATATAAATTCATCTCGATTTAAATTGTTAAGATTGCTTTTTAAGATCATAGTAGAAGTTTTTTAAGTTTTAATATATTTATTATTTGTTTTTGTGTAATATACAATAATCAATATGACAAAATTAACTACACATGTTTTAGATCTTTATTCTGGCAAACCAGGCAGTGGTATTAAGGTTGATTTATACCAGATTAAAAATAATAAAAGAGAAAAATTAAATAGTGTTATTTTAAATAATGATGGTCGGGCCGATAAGCCTTTAGTTGAAGGGTCAAATTTTAAAGAAGGCCAATACGAACTTGTTTTTTTTGTAGGTGATTATTTTAAAAAAATAACAGAAGTACCTAAAATTCCTTTTTTAGATGACGTTGTTGTAAAATTTGGAATTTCTAATGCTAAAGAACATTATCATGTGCCTTTGCTTGTTTCACCTTGGAGTTATTCTACTTATAGAGGAAGTTAAATGACTTCCAGTGTTATTAAATTTGTTTGGAATAATAAAATATTAAAAATTAACAATCCAGATCCCAACGAAACTTTGCTTAATTTCATTAGGTTAAAAATAAAAAAAACTGGGACCAAAGAAGGTTGTGCCGAAGGTGGCTGTGGTGCATGTACTGTTGTTTTGGTTGAGTTAAAAAAAAATAATTTAACTTATAAAACAGTTAATGCTTGTATTTCTTTTGTTACGATTTTACAAGGCAAACAATTAATTATTGTTGAAGATCTTGTAAATAATAATGGATCTTTACACCCGGTGCAAAAAGCAATGATAGATTATCATGGCTCACAATGTGGTTTTTGCACACCAGGATTTGTGATGTCTTTGTTTGCTATGCAAAAAAATTATTCATCTTACAATAATGAAAATATTAAAGATTCCATTTCTGGAAATTTATGTCGGTGTACAGGTTATAGACCAATCATAGATGCTGCTAAAAGTTTAAACAACAAAAGTCATTCAGATAAATTTGTTAAGAATAAAAAAAAAATTATTAATCTTTTAAAGAAAATAAAACCAGAAAATATAAATATAAATAATAGAAGTAAAAAATATTTTGCGCCAAGAACTATTAGCGAATTAAAAAAAATAATTAAAGATTATCCGAATTCAAAATTTTTAAGTGGAGGTACAGATCTTTCTTTGATTGTTACTAAAGAAAGAAAAGATATAAACAATATAATTTCTCTAAATTCAATTAATGAACTTAATTTTATTGAAAAAAAAAATGAGTATATAATTGTGGGTGCATCAACCTCATTAAGAGAATTTGAATTATTTATAAAAAAATATTACTCTGACTTTAATGTTATACTGAATAGATATGGTTCAGTTCAAATAAGAAATGTTGGAACAATAGCAGGCAATATTGCAACAGCTTCACCAATTGGTGATACTTTGCCATTGTTGTTATCGCTTGATGCTAAAGTTGTTTTGCAAAGTTTAAATAAAAAAACAATTTTACCGATAAAAAATTTTTTCGTTAGTTACCGTAAAACTAAATTAAAAAAAAGACAGTTTATTCATTCAATAATAATTCCAATATTTAAAAAAAATATTTTTAAAGCATATAAAATATCAAAAAGAATAGACGACGATATTTCATCAGTTTGTGCATCTTTTAATTTAGAAATAAAAAATAAAAAAATAAAAAGTATAAAAATTGCATATGGTGGCATGGCACCAATTCCTAAAAGAGCAACTAATTGTGAAAAAATTCTTATTAACAAAAATATATCTAAAGAAAATATTGAAAAAGCAAAAAAAATCTTAGAGAAAGATTTCAAACCCATTAGTGATATGAGAGCAAGTAAAAATTATCGTATGAAGATAGCAAAAAATTTATTAATGAAATGTTTTATGGAAATTAACGATAATAAATTATTAAGATTAAATTAAACAATGAGCAAAAATTCTTTTATTAACGAAAAAAGACCACATGACAGCGCGTCTAAGCATGTAAGCGGATATGCCGATTATACAGACGATATTAGTGAACCAAAGGGAACCTTGCATGGAGCAATCGGCTGGAGCAAAAAATCACATGCTATAATCAAGAAAATGGACTTAAGAGAAGTATGGAAAAGTGAAGGTGTTATTTCAGTAGTTGGATACAAAGATATTCCTGGAAGAAATGATGTAGGTTCAGTTTTTGATGGTGATCCAATCTTTCCAACTAATAAAGTTGAGTATTATGGACAACCTTTATTTGCTGTTGCTGCGGTTTCTACTGAGCTTGCAAGAAAAGCTGTTTTAAAAGCTAAAGTTATTTATAAGACTTTAAAACCTATAATAACAATAAAAGAAGCGTTAAAGAAAAAAAAATTTGTTTTAAAAGGAATAAAAATACGGAGAGGAAATCCCACAAAAGCAATTCGTAGATCTAAAAACTATTTAAAAGGTAATTTTACTACAGGTAGCCAGGAACATTTTTATTTAGAAGGACAAGTTGCATTTGTAATACCCAAAGAGGATAAAGATTTGTTAGTTTATAGCTCAACACAACATCCATCAGAAACACAACAAATTATTGCAAAAATGCTTAATCAAAAGAGTAATTCAATCACGGTATTAGTTCGAAGAATTGGTGGCGGTTTTGGTGGAAAAGAAACAAATTTTATGACTTCGAGCATTTGTTCATTACTTGCTCATAAAACTAAGAGACCCGTTAAACTTAGATTAGACAGAGACGATGATATTATTATAACTGGAAAGAGACATGATTTTTATTCGGAGTACGAAGTTGGTTTTAATAATTTAGGAATTATTGAAGGGCTAAAAATTAAATTAGCTTCAAGATGTGGAATATCTCCAGATTTATCAGGCGCAATTAATGGAAGAGCTATATTACATATCGATAATGCATATTATCTTCCAAATGTCCAAGTACAAAACTACCTATGTAAAACTAATACTGCGTCTTCAACAGCCTTCAGAGGATTTGGTGGGAATCAAGGAATGATGGCTATTGAAAATATAGTAGATAATATTTCAAGATATTTGCATAAGGATCCTTCTCAAATTAGAAAAAATAATTTTTATAAAAAAAATAAAAAAAATATTACCCATTATGGAATGAAGATAGAGGACAATGTTATTCAAGAAATTTTTAACAAACTATTAAAAAAATCAAATTACAAAAAAAGATATTCTAAAATTAAAAAATTTAACTCAAAAAACAAATATTTAAAAAAAGGTATTGCTATTACACCAGTTAAATTTGGCATTTCTTTTACAACCACTCATCTTAATCAGGCAGGAGCATTAGTACATATTTATACTGATGGAAGTGTTCACTTAAATCATGGAGGAGTAGAAATGGGCCAGGGTACTAATACTAAAATTGCTCAACTTGTTGCCAATGAATTAGGTCTCTCATTTGAAAAAATAAAGATTTCTTCAACAAATACATCAAAAGTTCCCAATACTTCTGCTAGCGCTGCATCATCCACAACAGATTTAAATGGTGCTGCAGCACTTGACGCAGTTTTTAAAATCAAAAAAAATTTAGAAAAATTTATTAAGAAAAAATATAATATTAGAAATATTAAAATATTTTATGAAAAAGGATTAATTAAATTTAATAAAAGGTCTTTTAAATTTGAGACAATAATTAAAGAAGCGTACTTAAATAGAATTTCATTGTCGTCATCGGGTTTTTATTCAACACCAAAAATTTATTTTAGCAAGGAAACATTTTCAGGAAGACCTTTTTTATATTTTTGTTATGGTGCCGCAGTAACTGAAGTTACAATAGATACATTTACAGGAGAGAATATAGTAGAACGTGTTGATATTTTACATGATGCAGGCAAAGCTATTAATCCAGCTTTAGAGTTAGGTCAAATTGAAGGAGGATTTGTCCAAGGACAAGGCTGGCTAACGATAGAAGAAGTAAACTGGAAAGATAATGGTCAAATTACAACTGTTTCACCTTCAACTTATAAAATACCAGCAGTCAGTGATATGCCAAAAAAATTCAATGTAGAAATTTTTAAACAAGGAAAAAATAAAGAAAATGTAATTAATAAGGCCAAAACAACAGGAGAGCCACCTCTAATGTTAGCCATGAGTGTATTTTATGCAATTAAGGATGCTATTGCTTCTGTTGGAAAATATAAGAAAACACCAATTCTTGATGCTCCTGCAACGCCAGAGAAAATTTTAATGAGTTTAAATGAATTAAAAAATAGATTTAATTATAATAGACACTAGAAAAAAATGAATTCAAAAAATAAATTTATGTTACGAGCAATAGAACTTTCAATAAATAGCGTTAATAATGCAGGAGGTCCATTTGGCTGTGTTATTGTTAAAGAAAACAAGATAATTGCTGAAGGTTCAAATAAAGTTACTTCTTCAAATGATCCAACTGCTCACGCTGAAGTAGTGGCTATTCGAGAAGCCTGTAAAAAGTTAAACACATTTAATCTTACAGGATGTGATTTATATACAAGTTGTGAACCGTGTCCAATGTGTCTGTCTGCTATTTACTGGTCACATATTGATAATATTTTTTATGCAAATACTAGAGATGATGCAAAAAAAATTAATTTTGATGATTCATTAATATATTCCGAGATTCCTAAAAAAAATGAAGATAGAAAAATTCCAATTAAACAAATGTTAAGAGATGAAGCCTTAAAAGCTTTTAATCTTTGGGATAAAAAAATAGATAAAATTGAATATTAAAGCATGGACTTAATACCTTACACATTAAAATGGTTAGAACTTATATTGAGATGGGGACATATTTTGTTTGCAATTCTTTGGGTTGGTAATAGTTTTTTATTTAACTATTTAGACAATAAGCTTAACAAAAGTATTACCAGCAATGATATTGATGGAGAAGGATATCTTATGCACTCTGGATACTATTATAAATTAACAAGATTAAAAAAATCGCCTCCTTTAGAATATCTTAACAGTTTGGTAATATTTAAATGGCAAAGCTATTTAACATTTGTGACAGGAATTCTTCTTCTAATTATAATTTACTATTATAATTCTACAGTTTTAATGATTGATAAACGAGTTTTAGAGATAACTTCTTTTAATGCAATATTAATTTCAGTTTTATCTCTAGTTATCTCTTGGTTTATTTATGATTTATTATGTAAATCTAAAATAATTAAAAATAATTTACTTTTTGTATCAATTATTTTTGTTCTATTAGTTTTAGTTTCTTTTGTTTTGACAAAAATATTTGGTCCAAAATTTGCTTTTTTAAGTGTTGGTTTAATAATTGGCTCAAACATGTTTGGGAACGTTTTTACTGTAATTATTCCAAATCAAAAAAATATTATTAACAGTAGTTTAAAAAATGAAAAATTCGATACTGGTCTTTCACTAGCTGCGAAACAAAGATCTATTCATAATAATTACTCAACATTCTTAGTTTTATTTATTATGCTATCAGGCCACTATAGTTTTATAGTTTATCACAAATATAACTGGTTAATTCTAGTTTTGATTGGAATAATTTCAGGTTTAGCAAGACATTATTTTAATCTTAGAGGTAGAAACATTCATAGGTTGAATATTCTATTTACTTCAATAGTTGCTTTGATAATACTAGCAGCTATAATTTTCATATTCAAAAATTAATCTTATAAGAAATATGTCTGAAAAATTAATTGTTAGTTGGGATGAATACAATAAAACAGTAGAGAAGTTGGCGATACAAATTCATGAAAGCGGTTATAAGCCAACTTTATTAGTGGGTATAATGCGTGGTGGCGCTCCAATGATTGATGTTTTGAGTAGAGTTTTTAAGCTAAAGTGCGCATACTTAGCGGTTGAATCTTACAGCGGTAAAGGAATTGAAGATGAACAAGGGGATATAGTTTTTTCAAGAGAAATGAGTTCAATTGCAAAAAGCATGGGTGGTAATATTTTATTATGTGACGACCTTTCTGATACAGGGATTACATTAAACAAAAGCGTAGATTGGTTAAAAAAATATGAACCTATAAAAGATAAAATTAAAGACATTAAAACAGCTACTCTTTGGAAAAAAAAGAAATCAACATTTGAACCAGACTATTGTGCAGTTAGACTTCCAGACAATCCTTGGATTGTACAGCCTTTTGAAATTTACGAAGAAATTAGAATAGAAGAAATCAAAAAAAAACACAGTAAATAAAAAAAGGGCCAGAACACATCCGGCCCTTTTTTTAAAAAATCTAAATTTTTAAGCTACCCAAAAACTTATTAAACTCGCTATTGCAATTACCCATATAGCCGGGCTAACATTTGTTTTTCCTGTGCAAATCTTGATAGCTGCATAAGAAATAAATGCTAGTGCAATTCCATGTGATATAGAGTAGGTAAAAGGCATTGCAATCATGGCCAAAACAGCTGGTCCTGATTCAGCAATATCATCCCATTCAATATCTACTATGTTACGAACAAATAGAGTTGCAATATAAATTAAAGCAGCTCCATCTATTTCTTTTGGAAGACTTGTTGCTAATGGTGAAAAAAACAAACAACACAAGAACAAAATCCCTATAACAAGCGAAGTCATTCCTGTTCGCCCACCAGCTTTAACACCAGCAGCACTTTCAACATAAGTTGTAACTGTTGAAGTACCCATCACGGCACCTGCTACAGTACCAACACTGTCTGATAGCATAGCTTTATCAATGTCTTGGATTTTTCCATCTTTACCAATTTTACCAGAAACGTTTGCAACACTTGTTAAAGTTCCTGCAGTATCAAAAAAGTCAATGAAGAACAGAGTAAAAATTACTGTTACCATCGAAGCTGATAGAGCGGCACCTAAATCAAATGCAAACAAGTGCGTCATTGGTGGCGGAGAAGAAACAACTCCATTAAACTGACCCAGTCCAGTTATCCAAGCAATTGCACTAAAGGCAACAATTCCAATAATTATGTTTCCTTTAATTTTCATTTTCTCCATTACGATCATTGATATAAAAGCTCCAGCACCTAATAAAAGCAATGGAGCAGAAAGATCTCCTAACTTAACTATGGTAGGACTTCCCGATGCAACCTGTAATCCCATTATATTAAAACCAATTGCTGCTAAAAATAAACCTATACCAGCTCCAATTCCAAGTTTTAAACTTTTTGGAATTGAGTTTATTAACCAAGCTCTTATTGGCGTTAATGAAATTATTAAGAAGACTACACCAGCAACCAATACAGCACCAAGTGCTTCAGCAGGTGTATATTTCATGCCTAAGCAAACTCCATATGCAATAAATGCATTTATTCCCATTCCTGGTGCAAGGCCTACTGGCCAAGTTTTAGCGTAAAACGCAGCTATAAAACAAGCTATTGCAGTTGCAAGAGCAGTTGCTGTGAAAACTCCACCAAAATCAAATCCACCATCAGCAAGAATGACGGGATTTAAGAACATAATGTATGCCATGGTAAGAAAAGTCGATACCCCAGCAATTACTTCTGTCTCAAAATTAGTTTTATGTTTTTTATAATCAAAATATTTATCCAACATTTGACCTCCAATTTTAAAGTTAATGGGAATTTATTTTATTTAACAAATAAAATCTCTATTTATTTATCAAAAAAACATAGTTATTTAATAAAATTGTATCTTAATACAACTTTGAAGTTAATATTTTAATTATTTTTTATGTATATTAAAATGGTAACTTGAGAAGTAGATGAAAAATTTATTATTAATTAAGTTAATATTTTTATCAATACTAATTTCTGGATGCGAAACGATAAATAAAAAGTCGGAGCAAATTGCAAAAGAAGAAGATAAAAAATTAAGCCAATTTATTGGTCAGCCAGTTTCTGAATTAAAAATTGTTATGGGCAATCCTGATAGCGAAGGTAAAAGTGAAAATGGATCAAAACTTCTTATTTATAGTACAAAAAAGTATGGAATAAAGTGTGAAAGAAAGTTCATAATTGATAATAATGAAATGGTAATTGGTTTTACTTCTAAGGGATGTTTTTAATACTTGTGGGGAAAATTCCCCACAAGCAAGGTAAATACTTATTTAATTTCAATAAGTTTTTTCTTTTTGTATTCTGGTACAATTCTTTCACAAGCTATTGTCAAAAGACCATCTTTTAATTCTGCTCCACCTACTTTTACATCATCTGCAATAGTAAATGATCTAGCAAATTGTCTTTGTGAAATACCTTTATGAATAATTTCACCATCTTCATTTTTGTTTTCAGATTTATTAACTTGTTTTGTTTTAACAGTTAATAAATTGTCCTCAAACTCAACTTCAACATCCTTTTTGTTAAAACCAGCAAGAGCAACTTCAATTGAATATTTGTCCTTTCCAGTTTTTCTTATGTTATATGGTGGATAGTTTGATTGCATGCCCAAACCACCATTACCCAACATATTTTCAAATTGGTCAAACATATCGTCAAAACCAATTGAAAAAGGCCGTAATGAGTTGAATATAGACAGATCCTTACTTGTCATAATATCCTCCTTTTGTTAGCAAGGTTATTTTACGTAAGCCCCATTAGGCGACTTACTATTATGATATGTGTATTATTTTTATTTTTTCAAGATGAGATGATTTAAATTTTTTTTGCAATTTTTAATGCAAATGCATAATCAAAAGCTATTTCTTCTATGGCTCCATCTCTACCGGACTTACCACCATGTCCTGCATTCATCTCAGTTTTTAAAAGTAGAAGATTATTATCGGTTTTATAATCTCTAAGTTTTGCTGTAAATTTTGCAGGTTCATCAAACAACACTCTGTTGTCACTTAAACTTGTTGTAATTAAAATATTAGGATAGTCCATTTTTTTAATATTATTATATGGTGCATAAGAAAAAATATAATCAAAATGTTGTTTTATATCTTTTGCATTTCCAAATTCATCAAATTCTCCAACTGTTAATGGAAGAGAATGGTCAAGATTAGTTGTTAAAGAATCCACAAAGGGAACAGCCATTATAATTCCTAAAAATAAATTAGGCTCTTGGTTAACCACTGCTCCCATGAGAAGACCGCCGGCCGAACCTCCCATTCCTATTATTTTATTTTTAGAGGTGTATTTTTTTTCTATTAAATATTTAGCTACTGCTATGTAGTCTTCAAAAGTATTTTTTTTATTTAAAAGTTTTCCTTCTTTCCACCATTTCATTCCACGCTCCATTCCGCCTCTTATGTGAGATGTAACCCAAATAATATCTCTATTAATTAAGCTGAGTTTTGTTGAAGAAAATCCAGAAGACATTGAGTTTCCATAAGATCCATAGCCATAAAGCAAAAGATTTGCTGAACCATCAACTTTAGTTTTTTTATGTCTAGTTATAGTCATTGGGACCATCCTTCCATCATGAGATGCGCACTCAAGCCTTTCAACTATATAATCATTAGGGTTATGACCTGAGGGTATTTCTTGTTCTTTAACTAATTTTTTTTCCTTAGTTTTTAAATTGTACAAATAAACTCTTCTCTGAGTTTTTGGTGATGAATAATTTAAATGAATATAGTCAGTATTCCTATCTCTTTGTTTTAATGAAATGCCGGGATCAATTACTTTTTCATCGGTAAATTTAATTTCTTCTTCAATATTGGTTTCTATATTTTTGACAAATATTTTCCCAAGTGCGTTTGAAGTTTCTCCTCTTAAAATCCAATTTTTTAAAAAAGTTAGACCTCCTACTAAAACTTCTTCTTTGGCAGGGAGGTAGTTTTTCCAATTTTGATTTGATAAATTATCACATATATCTATTTTAAAGTCTTCAGCATTTTCATTTGTGTGATTATAAAAATATCCATTCCAAGAATTTACTGAATAAATTATTCCTTTTTTTCTTTTTTTTATTAATTTTGGTTTTGGTTTTTCTTCATTAGCAGCAAAATAATATTGTTCGCTAGTATTGTGATCAGATGTATTTATAAAAAAATATTTTTCATCAGAACTTAAAGATAATCCAACAGAAAAAGCTTCACTTTTTTCTTCAAATATTAATTCATCATTCTTTATAGATTCACCTATTTTATGTCTAAATATTTTTCTTGGTCTATGATTTTGATCAAGTTTTGAATAAAAAATAAATTTATCATCGAGACTAAAAGTAATTCCTCCAGTGGTATCTTCAATTTTTTCTGTTACTTGTTTATTTGATGAAATTTCTCTTATGTATATTGTGTAATATTCTGAACCTTTTAAGTCTAAAGAATACCCTAACATTTTATCATTAAAGCTTACCTCTAAGTCACCAACTCCAAAATATTCAGTTTTAATTTGTTCTTTTTCCTTATCTCCATTCCATATTTCTTCAACAATATTAGTACCAATTTTTTTTCTCAGTTTTATAGAATAATTTCCTTCCTCAGTTGTTTTTGTCCAGTATTCATAAGCATGATCTTTATAAGGTAAGCTCTCATCATCTAATTTTATTCTGCCTTTTATTTCTTTAAATAGATCTTTTTGAATTTTTTTTGTATCTGACATATGAAACTCTGTGAATGAGTTTTCTTCTTCTAGATATTTTTTAACTTCCGGATCAAGTTTTTGGCTGTCCTTTAAAACTTCCAATATGTTTTTTTGATGTATCCAGCTATAATTGTCTTCCCAATCTACATTATGACAAGTTTTTTTTTCAGGTTTTTTACTTAATTGTGGTATTTTCATTTAAAAATAACTTAATACATGAATATTTTTTTCTTAACACTTATTATTTTTGTCCTAGTTTATTTAATACTTAATTGGTTTACCAATACATCAAGTAAAAAAATTTCAAGAGGCATTAGGTCTTTTACTATAATTTTATCTATAATTCTTGCTGTTGTAATGATTTATGCTGGCAGGTTTATATTTTCTCTACCTTTTGTTCTGATGATCTTACCTTTGATTAAAACTAAAGCAGGGCTATCTTTGATGCAAATTATTAGAATTTGGGGGTTGCTAAGATTTCTTAAAAATTCAGGAAGATTTAACTTTAACGAAGTTAATAGAAATCAAAATACCCAAAGTATTTCTTTGGAGGAGGCGTACAAAATTCTTAACTTAGATTCGAGAAAAAAGTACACCAAGGAAGAAATATTAAAATCTTATAAAAAAATAATGAAAAAAATTCATCCAGATATTAGCCCAGAATTAACTAGATTGGCATCAATCGTGAACGAGGCAAAAGAATTAGTTTTAAAAGATGTTTTATAATTTGAGAAGAGAAAATATTTTTTTAAAAACTTTTTCTACTTTTATTGTATCTGGTGAAAAATTGGAATCATGAGAAATATCATTTTCATTTATGCCTTCAGGTAAAATTCTAAATTGATTAATGCTATAATCGCTGTATGCTTTTGGAGTATCAAGCATAATAATTATGCTTGGAATATTGCATTGTGACGCCACATGTTGACCGAAAGAATCATTTCCAACATATATGTCTGCTAATGAAATTAAAGGAATAATTTCTGAAATTTTTTTGCTATCTAAAGATATGCAGTGATTTGCATCAACTTCTTTTAATATTGTGTCCGCAATATTTTTTTCACTTGGACCACAAAGTAAAAAAAAGAAAAAATCATTTTTTTCAATCAATTTTTTAATTAAATTAATATAATTTTTTGATCCCCATCTTGTGGTAGGTCCCGAAGATCCTATGCCAAGTATTACATTTTTTTTATTGTTTGTTATTTTTTTTGAAGCAATATCTTTTTCAGTTTTATCAATAAAAATTCGTGTTTCAGTTGGACAATTTTCAATATGTAAAACTTTTTCTGTAAATCTTCTTGCAGCATTTACTAAATGCAATTTCTTTTTATCAAAAAACGGATAGCACTTTATATTTTTTATTCTTGCAATTTTGCTTGCTATAAAAAATCTAATACTTGGGTAAAAAATAAAAATATTATCAATTTTCAATTCTGTTAAAAAGTGACTTAAATTAAAAATATCAGTAAATTTTTTGTAATATTTGTTTAAATAGACAACTTCTTTAATTAGAGGATCTTTTGATAAAACTTGGTTTAAATTTTCACAAAGTGTTATGATTGTTACTGGACCATATTTTTTGGCAATTTGGTGACAATAAGACAAGTGAAGCAAGTTAGATCCTAATCCAGCATAGCTTAATAAAATTGCAGTTTTCATAATTTATAAAAATTTTTATATAAAATTTATTTATTATAAGTATTATTTGAGAAATAATAATATCATCATGACACAAATAAGGGGAATTTACGCCGCTGGGATGTCTATTTTAGACGAAAATTTAAGTTTAAATGTTGATAAAACAATTAAACACTCCGAAAGTTTGATTGATCAGGGCTGCCATGGTGTTGCTGTTTTTGGTAGCACGGGCCAAGCACAGTTAATTTCAATAAGTGAAAAAATTGATTTACTAAATAAACTTTCAGCTAGCAAGTATAAAAAAAATTTTTTGATAGGCACAGGATTAAATTCATTAAGCGAAACAATTAACCTTATGGAAATTTCTTGTTCATTAGGACTTAATAAGTTTTTAATTATGCCTCCTGCTTATTATAAATATGGAGATAAAGAAGTTATTAATTTTTACACAAGAATAATTGATAAAATTTCTAATTGTAAAATTATTCTTTATAATTTTGAAAAATTGTGTGGGTATAAATTTAGCGTAGAATGTGTTGAGAGTTTGGTTAAAAAATTTCCAGAACAAATAGTAGGTTTAAAAGACAGCTCATATAATTTATATCAAAATTTAAAAATAGATAACTTTTCGATTTTGCCTGGTTCAGAATTAAAATTATTGAGTGGATTAGAGCAAGGATGTTCAGGAATCATAACAGCAACTTGCAATGTAACTGCAGAATTATCTAGAAAAGTATATGATGATTTTATTGATAAAAAAAAACAATCAGAAAATGAAAAATTATGCAATGTAAGAAAAGTTTTTGATCAATTCAATTTAATCTCAGGTTTACACACTTTTTTGTCCAAAGAACATGAAGTATATAAAAATATTTTGCCCCCACTAAGTCTTTTAGATGAAAAAGAAGAAAAAAAACTGCTTGAAGATTTAAAGAAACTAGATTTTAATTAAAGAAATTATAAGCGGTCAAAAATGCGTTTAGTTAGTTTTTTAAATAACTTATTTAAAAAGGGTGGATTTGTATTGATAGATGCAAATTCAAAAAAATATATAATTGGAGCTCCCGACAAAACAAAACCATTAACTGTAAAACTACTTAATAAAAATCTTCATTTTAAACTTTTAATCAATCCAGATTTATATTTAGGTGAAGCCTACACCGATGGTTCCCTTACAATAGAAAATGGATCTATAAGTGATTTTTTAGAATTAGCTTTCAAAAATATAGGCAGAAATAAAATAAATACATCTGGATATCTTTTAAAAAAAATAAAAGGAACCATCAGATACTTAACTAATTTTAATTTTGCAAAAAGATCAAAGAAAAATGTTTCTCATCATTACGATATATCAGATGATCTTTATGAGTTATTTCTTGACTCAAAAAAGCAATATTCATGTGGTTATTTTAAAAATGACAATGACACTTTGGAAACTGCACAATACAATAAAATTAATCACATAATTAAAAAATTAAATCTTAAACCTAATCAAAAAGTTTTAGATATTGGATCTGGCTGGGGTTATCTAGCAATTGAAATTGCGAAACAATCTAAGTGTGAAGTAACTGGTATTACATTATCAGAGAATCAATATAGATATGCAAACGCAAAAGCAAAAGAGTATAATTTAGAAAATCAGGTTCGATTTAAACTTGCCGATTATAGAAATTTAAAAGAAAAGTTTGATAGAGTTGTGAGTGTTGGAATGTTCGAACACGTTGGAAGAAAATTTTATAAAACTTTCTTTAAACAGGTAGCTAATTTATTAAATGATAATGGATTAGCGTTAATTCATACAATAGGCTCTGTAAATCAACCAAGAGACCCTCAGCCATGGGTTACAAAATATATTTTTCCAGGCGGATATACTCCAAGCATGAGCGAAGTAATAGGTCCAATTGAAAAATCAGGTTTGATTATTTCAGATTTAGAAGTATTAAGAATGCATTACGCTCACACATTAAGAAATTGGAAAGAAAGATGTATAAAAAATAAATCTAAGATAATAGAAATGTTTGATGAAAAATTTTTTAGGATGTGGGAGTTTTATTTAACTTCTTGTGAAATGATATTCAAGTGGGGAGACCAGGTTGTATTTCAATTTCAACTAACAAAAGATTTAACAACCGCACCTAATACAAGAGACTATATTTATTAAAATTTTCTTGATAAGTCTTAATTAGTTAAAATTTATGAAAAAAAAATCAAAAAAAAAAATAATTAAAAAAAAAATTAAAAAAAAAAAAAATTAAAAAAAATAAATAAAAAAAAACTAAAAATAAAAATAATTAAAAAAAAAGTAAAAAAAAAAATAATTAAAAAAAATGTCAAAGGGAAAAAAAAAATTAAGTTCAGAAAGAGAATAAAAAAATATAAAATCAAAAAGATCCCTTTCTTTAACAAAAAGAAGAAAATAAAAAAGTTAAATATAGATTCGAAAAGCTTTCTATTAAGAATAGTTAGGCTTCAAAATAAACTAAAATTTAATTTTAAAATTAATTTTGGTTTGTTCTCTATAATAGAAAGATCAATCCAGGGCTTCTTTGAAAGTATTGAAAAAAATGTTCAGGACTACAAAATTATAAGAAAGGATGAGAGCAGAAGACAAAGATTAGAGGAAATAGAGAACAAAGAAAAAGAGAAAATAGAGAATAAAAAAGCTATCGAAGAAGAAAAAAAATTAAAATTAAAACTTAAAGAACAATCACTAAGAGACGAAATGAGACTCGAAAAAGAAAGAGTTAAAGATATAAAATTATTTTTACGTCAAGAACAGGCAATTGTAAGAAAAGAACAAGCTGAAAAACAAAGACAATTTCTTCAACAAATAAAATTAGAAAAACAAATAGAAAAATTTAGAATAAGAGAGGTAAAAGAACTTGAAAAATTAGAAAGAATATCACTAAGAGAGCAAAGAGAAGATTATGCTGGACTTCAAGAAAGAATAGAAAAGCTAAAAGAAAAATACCGTATTATCAGAGATCAAAAAATTAGAGAAAGAGTGGAAGCTCTAGGTATTCAAATACAAGGAGATGAGGATAGAGAAACGCTTCTTTTAAAAGAAAAAGAATACACAATAGCAAGACAAAAAATAGAATTGTGTTTAGAAAGTTTTTATAGAAGTGCAAATAGTTTAGTTTTTCAATTAAATAAAAGACATATAACAAGAAACATGTCTATTTTAAGATGTATTGACCGAAGGTTTGAAACGGGCGAAATTTTCATAAAATGGGACGAGTCTAATGATGATGAATGGTTAGTTTTAATTTATATAAAAAATAATTCTCCAGACGAAGGAATTGTTATTGAAGATAAATCAAATCCTGAAAAAAATTTATCACATGAATATAAATCAAACGAAATATTTAAAGCTTCAGATATGATGGTGGATTCACTTACACAGCTTATTTCAAAAGAAAGATCTAAAAAAGGTAATTAATTAACAAAACAAACTTAATCGCTTACGTATACAGAAATGCCTCTAGAATTTATGTCTACATCAAACTTTTTATGTAAAGGAGGAAATGCACGTTGAGAGCAATCAAGTCTATCACATGTTCTACAAGAAACACCAATTGGTATTTCAGTTTTTTTTTCATTGATATTTAAATTTTCAGTGTAAACGAAATCTTTTGCATATTTAGCTTCACAACCAAGTCCTATTGATAAAATACTTTTAGTTTCACCAAACCTTCCAACTCCCTTTTCGACTGTTTTAGCTATGCAAACATATTTTTCTCCATTACTCATTTTGCTTACAGCAGCCTGAATAACGCCAGGCCGTGTAAATGCAGAGTAAACATTCCACCTAGGGCATGCACCTCCGTATCTTGGAATTTCAATTCCTGATAAAGAAAATCTTTTAGAGATATTTCCAGCTATATCTACTCTTAAAAAATGAAATGGAATACCTAATAATTTTGGATCTTGTAAGCAAGTTACTCTATGAGCAATTTGTTCAAAAGTTGTTGCAAAAGTATTTTGCAAAAGTTCTAAATCATATTTATTTTTCATGCACTCAGTATGAAATAATTTATATGGCATCAAAATTGCTGCACCACAATAATTTAATAAAGCCACTTTTGTAAGCTTTTTAGATTCTTCACTTGGGAAGGAAAATTTTGACAGGTATTCATTTATATCTTTAATTGCTCCTTCGTGTGCAATCTGTGATGAAACGTATAATTTTTTTGTTTCTAAAGCGACATAATCACTTAGTAATAATTCTCTTTTATTTTTATTAAAAATTTTTGAAAAAGGTTTGCCTTCTTCTGGAAGAATATCTTTTACTAATATTCCATACTCTTTTTTTAAAAAATCACAAAGCGCCATATAAGTTGCTCTGTTATTGACTTGTATCTTTTCAAAAACTGAATTTGAAAAATCTTCTAATTTTGGAAAATAATTTTTATTTTCTTGTAAAAAATCCGAAACCACTTCTCCTGGGAAGGCAGCTTTTCTACTGTCAATTATTTTACCAGATAGATTTTCAACTCTATTTACTATGTCGTGATCTTTTTGTTTAAAATTGTCGCCTAATTTTATTAATGCTCTTGCAATTTTTGGGTTTGTATTTACAAGATCCTTTATTTCGGGACCTAAAATATCTAAGTCTTCAAATAATTGATCATCTAACAATTCAGATATATTATTTTCTAAGTTAAGATCAGATTTTACGGCTAAATCCGAAAGCTCAATTTTTAATTCTTGGCAAACTTTAAGCAGCAAGTCTCCATCAATTTTTCTTTTTCCTCCTTCTATGAGATTTAAATAACTGGGAGATATACCTAATTGGTCCGCTAGCTTGTTTGCTTGAATCCCAAGCTTTCTTCTAAAAGCCTTTATTTTTGGACCAATTCTTAAATCTATTTGACTCATTTTTATTATTTGTAAATTTTGTAAATTTAAATTTACAATAAATTATCACATTTTACAAGCATTTTTGATAATTTTATGGAAAATGTAAATTTTGTAAATTATAAAGTTTATATGAACAACAAGAACAATAATAAAAATCAGGAAAATCAGTTCCAACAAGCAAAACAGGAGGCCAGTAGTCAGAATTCAAAATCTGGCGTTTACTTGAGAGATGATCATTGTGATTGGGGTTCAAGTGGTATGAACGAGTTCACTAATGAGTATAGTGAAAATAATTAGTACCTAGTTCTAATTTTTTTAATCTAGACAAGGGATTTGATATGAGTTCAGAGGCAAAAGTTTCTTATGATTTAAAAAGATTTGCAGGTATTAAAAGAGATTATACTCCAGAAGAAGTAGAAAGATTAAAGGGATCAATTAAAATTGAATATTCTCTTTGTAAACTTCAATCAGAAAAATTGTGGAAACTGCTTAACACAGAATCATACGTTAATACGTTAGGATCTTTGTCAGGAAATCACGCTGTCCAGCATGCTAAAGCAGGATTAAAAGCAATATATTTAAGTGGTTGGCAAGTTGCAGCCGATGCTAATAGTGCAGGAGAAATGTATCCAGATCAATCATTATACCCATATGATAGTGCTCCAAAATTAGTAGAGTCCATGAATAATGCATTAGTCAGAGCCGACCAAATTCAACATATGGAAATTAAAGATGGTGATATGAAAGAAAAAGATAAAACAGATTATATGCTTCCTATAATCGCAGATGGTGAAGCAGGTTTTGGAGGGCCATTAAATGTTTTTGAACTTACAAAAAAATTTATTAAAGCTGGAGCAGCAGGAGTTCATTTTGAGGATCAATTAGCTAGTGAAAAAAAATGTGGTCATATGGGAGGCAAAGTTTTAGTTCCAACAGGCACAATGATTAAAAATTTAAAAGCAGCAAGATTAGCAGCCGACATATCAAATGTTCCGTTAATAATATTAGCAAGAACGGACGCTAATGCTGCAAAACTAATTACCAATGATCATGATGAAAATGATAAACCTTTTTTAACTGGAGAAAGGTCTCCCGAAGGATTTTTTTATGTTAAACATGGTATTGATCAGGCAATTTCAAGAGGTTTAGCTTATGCGCCTTATGCCGACTTAATGTGGTGTGAAACTGCAACCCCAAATTTAGAAGAAGCAAAAAAATTTGCAGACGCAATTCATAAAAAATATCCAGGTAAATTATTAGCTTACAACTGTTCGCCATCATTTAATTGGAAAAAACATCTATCTGATGATCAAATAGCCAGCTTTCAACAAAAAATAGGTAAAATGGGATATAAATTTCAATTCATCACTCTTGCTGGATTTCATGTGCAAAATATTGCAGTTTTTGAACTTGCAGAAAAATATAAAAAAGAAGGCATGTCTGCTTATTCAAAAATTCAACAACAAGAATTTGCAAGAGAAAAAGATGGGTACACAAGCGTTAAACACCAAAGAGAAGTTGGCACATCTTATTTTGATGCAGTTTCAAACACCATTAGTTCTGGAAAAAGCTCTACTACAGCAATGAAAGATTCAACCGAGTCTGAACAATTTTAATTAAAAAGTTAAATTATTAAACAATTTACTCAAAGCTTTTTAGTCTATATTCCCATCTGCCTTTTTTATTATATGAAATTTTAAATATTAAATTATTTTCTGTATTTAACCATATATCAAAATCTAATTTTTTATCTTCAGGCAAATTTTTATCTTTAGACACTAATTTATAATGATCTAAAGAATAAATTTTTCCATACATTTTAATTTTTTCTTTACCAACGAATGTTACCTTTTGTTTTTTTACGCTGCCTGAAATAGGACTTATTTGTTTATCTACTTTTAAAATTTTATGATTCCACCAATTGCCGATTATAGCATCTGCAGCAGTTTTTCCCTTAAATGAAGATCCGTCTATAATAAAATTATTATTTAATTCATCATATTTAAGTCTTACGTATTTTTCTTTGTCATTTTGAAAAGTTGTTGAATTGTAAGAAACAAGTTTATCATTTTTATATTTTTCTAAAGCTTCCCCTGAAACTGAAAAAACAATTACATTAAATAATTTTACTTTAAATTGCGTGTAGTTTTTAACTTCAAGAGTATTTTTTCCATGGGTGAAGAAATAATTGCTGTAACCAATTAAATTTTCATTTCTAAATACCTCCATATTAATAACTTTAATTCCTTTATAATGAGAAGTATGTGCTCCAAGATCTGAAATTGTTAAAAAAAATAAAATTAAACTAAACAATGTTTTTTTCATAATCTTAAGTTAATAGAATTAATCACTATGAGGAGGTCAATATTAGTAGTAAATAGACTTCTGTAAATATGTTTTTATCAATAAAGAATGTGCCAAAAGTTTATTGGAGTTCAAAAAAACCATTAATTTTAAAGCCAAAGATTTCAACTTTCTTTTTTTTGTGTTTTGGATTGATTTTATTTGGTTTAGGGGAAGGTTTGTTAATTGTTTCTACATCAGGTGCTTCGCCTTGGAGTGTTTTGGCGCAGGGTATATTCTTAAATGTTGGTCTTTCTGTTGGGTTAATAACTATATTGATCAGTATAGCAGTTTTACTTTTATGGTATCCTTTAAAACAAATTCCTGGAATAGGCACCATTTTAAATGCCTTGATTATTGGTATAATGATTGATTTTTGTATTAGATATGTTCCTACTCCAGAAAATTATATCTCTCAAATTTTGTTAGGTGCTATTGCTGTAGTTATAGTTGGATTAGGTGGAGGAATTTATTTAGTTGCAAATTTAGGGCCAGGACCAAGAGATGGACTGATGGTAGGTTTGCAAAAAATAACAAATTTACCAATTGCATCTGTAAGAGCTTTTCTTGAAATAAGCGTAATGTCTATCGGTTGGTATTTAGGAGGAACAGTTGGTATAGGTACTTTATTATTTGCTTTTGGAATAGGGCCAGCTGTTGCTTTAGGTTTATTTTTAGTTAAAAAAACTTTCTCTTAATAAGCGATACTTACAACCATACGAATAAAGTAATATCGAATCATGTGGTTTGTTAGAAAAAGACTACATAGATTTGTAAGATTAACCTTTAGACCGCCTTGAACGGTCATTTAATTTTAATTTTATTTCCTAGTATGATATTTGAAAATAATACATTAGAAATGAAAGGAATAAAAAAATTGACCAATGGAATTGTATATAAAAATGCAATTACACAACCTAAAAAATATAACTCTGTACTTCTCATTGAATAAAAATTATTTACATAATATTTGTCGTGAAATTGAATAAGAAAGTTACCTAAAAATTCTTTTGAAATGAAATAACCGTTGACAAATATGAAAATAAACAAATTTCCTATAGGAATAAAAAAGTATAATGGAAGAATCAAAATATTTATAAAAGTTGTTCTTAAAGCACAAAATATGGAGAATCTTAAAGATAAGTAAAGTGCGTCATGTTTTCTTTTAAATTTATATTTTTTAATATTTTTTTTATTTATTATATCGAATATTTTATCCGCAAAGATACCTGTAATAAGTGTTCCAACAGGAACCATAATTAATCCAAAAATAGTAAAACCTAGTAGAATTTTAACAGTAAGGGTAATTAAATAAAATAAATATGAATTATAAATTTTATTAATTAAAGAATATTGACTTTGAAAATTGCTTGTTTCAAAAAAAAAATCAAAAAATAAATAATATACAGAAAAAAGAATTCCTAAAGATAGGAGTACAGTTAGGCATGTAATAGTAATTAAATACTTATTAAAATTATAATTTTCTAAATCAATAATTGTTTTTTGAATTAATTTTAAATATTCAAACAAAAGATTATTTTTTCAGTTTTATCTGTGCTTTTCGTTCAATAAGTGCTTTATTACCGCCAGAATAACTTTTGACCTTAAATCCTTGTTTCATCATCCCTTGGATATATATACGATTATAAATAAATGCGAATATAATTGTTGATATTCCTAAAGAAATCATCGCAGCCCCAAAGATTATTATTGCCCATAACCAGTCACCTCTAATCAATGCTGGGAAAAATCCAAAAAACAAAGTTGTCCATGAAAAACCCACTGGCGCATCTTTTACTATCCCACTTTTGCTTTTAAATGTAATTGTTGCAAATGCCATTTTCTTCCCCCTATAAATAATTATAAAATAATTATATCTGTATAATGATCGTATTGTAAATAAAAAACCCCCCGGAATTTTCGTTCCGAGGGTTTTAAACTTGTTTAGTGTATGTATTTAGAGTGTTCTCTAAATGGAAACGTATTATATTCCCATCCATTAAAAACTTTCTTAAAATTCTATTATTTAAAGAAAAAGGGCATATAAAATAAAAGTTTATAATGTTTTGGTGTAACCCGTAGTTGTATTTGAATTATTTGATTGAAACATCCTTTGTTAAGAAATAACTTTTAGATATATTTGACAGAGGAGGTTTAATATGGCGAAAAGCAGTCACTCAAAAGGAACACTTGCAATTGTTTGTTTTTTTCTTGGTGTGTTAGGTATCCATAGGTTTATGGTAGGTAAAGTTGGAACAGGTATACTGATGATAGTCACTTTAGGAGGATTTGGAATTTGGGCAATAATTGATTTTATTGTTATACTTACAGGTGGATTTACAGATAAAGATGGTAACAAAGTAAAATAAATAATTTAAATAAATAGTTTATTTAAAGTAAATAAAAAAACCTAACTTATTTACAAAGTTCAAGCAGAATTGAACGGAATGAGAAGGGTATGAGAAGATAACTAACTTTTATATTACACGTTCGTTACCAACTTCCTCATTACATTTTAAACAAAAATTAGTATTACCCTCAAAATACCACCTACCTATCATCCACCCTGCCCAGAAACCTCCTGTGATTAAAAGCATTATGAAGTGCACACCCGACATCAAACAACCTATTTGATGTAGATATTTACTTTTTCTTTCTGCTTTAGTCCTTTTTTTGCAAACGGGACATTTAATCTTGACTATATTGCTCATAACATCAAATTTCATTATATATTTAAATTAAAAAAAAACCTCCTAAAACTTTCGTTCCGAGGGTTCTAAACTTGTTTAGCGCATGTATTTAGAGTGTTCTCTGTTTGGTAAGGAATTACATGTGCATTCCAACCATTTTTTTTTACCTAATTTTTGGATATTATTTTTTGATCTTAATAGGAGGACCAAATTTATTTTTTTTCTTCTCACCCTCAGTTGCGAACCAAACAATTAGGAATATTCCACCAATTATAGTTATCCAGATTAATTGCCACCAACCAGATTTATTAACATCGTGAAGCCTTCTGCATCCAACAGCAATTGTTGGTATAGCCGTAACTATAGTAAATATTGAATTTATTGGTGTAAACTCACTTTCTATTGAGTAACCAAGAATTGCTACATCAATTATAAATGTAATAATTCCACCCAAAAAACAAAAAAGAACAAAGAACCAATATTCAGATCTTGATGCTCTTCCAAAAAATGTTGCATATTTATCAAAACAGGTTTTTACTGATGTTTGAATATCCATATTTTTATTAATAAATTTTAACACTTAA
>CACIPW010000011.1 GCA_902588635.1 uncultured Pelagibacteraceae bacterium
CAAAAGTTAGATTTATTAAACAAAAAAATTAATACTAATAATTTTAATGCATGCTTAACTCTGTTGATTATCTTTACTGTAATAAAATCAGTACCACCTATAATGAGCTGGTTCATTATTGATGCAAATATAGGTGGAGACACAAAAGAAGCGTGTACGGGTAGTGGAGCTTGTTGGACGTATATAAAAATATGGTTAAGAAGGTTTGTTTATGGAATGTATCCAAATGAGCTACAGTGGAGAATAAATATCTCATTTATATTATTAATAGCTTTAGCTTTTGTCGGTTACTTCGCAACTGAACGATTAAAGAAATTTTTAACCTTATATTACGTAGTTATTTATCCAATTATAGCTTTTATATTAATATATTACTTGATATCTGGGGGAGCTCTTGGGTTAGAGTGGGTTGAAACTGGTGCCTGGGGCGGTCTATCTTTGACATTTATAGTTTCTTTCTTTTGTTTAATTTTTTGTTTTCCATTGGGTATGTTTTTAGCTTTAGGCAGAAGATCTCAATTACCAACTCTTAGATATATTTCTATCGGTTTTATAGAATTTTGGAGGGGCGTTCCATTAATAACAGTATTATTCATGTCGTCAGTAATGTTTCCAATGTTTTTACCTGAAGATTTTTTTATGGATAAACTTGTTAGAGTGATTATTGCAATATCTTTATTTGAAGCTGCGTATGTTGCTGAAGTTATAAGGGGAGGACTACAAGCATTACCAAGAGGTCAATATGATGCTGCAAAATCTCTAGGTATGGGATACTGGAAAATGCATATTTTTGTAATTTTACCCCAAGCTTTAAAATTAGTTATTCCTGGCATAGCAAATACTTTTTTAGCTTTAGTAAAAGACACGCCATTGATTTTTGTGGTTGGTTTATTAGAAATTGTTGGAATGTTAAATTTAGCTAAAACAAATCCAAAATGGCTTGGTTTTGCAATGGAAGGCTATGTTTTTGCTGCTATAATTTTCTGGATTATTTGTTATGCTATGAGTAGATATAGTCAAAATTTAGAATTAAAATATAAAACGGAGAGATAATAAAATGTCAGAATCTATAATCCAAATAAACGATGTAAATAAATGGTTTGGAGATTTTCAAGTATTAAAAAACATAAATTTAAAAGTTCAACAAAAACAAAAAATAGTTGTTTGTGGACCATCTGGCTCTGGAAAGTCAACTTTGATAAGATGTATTAATAGACTTGAAGAGCATCAAGAAGGAAAAATTATTGTTGATGGAAATGAACTTACAGAAGATACGAAAGATATTGAAAAAATTAGAGCTGAAGTTGGTATGGTATTTCAACAATTTAATTTATTTCCACATTTGTCCATATTAGATAACTGCACATTAGCTCCTATCTGGGTTAAAAAAATGCCCAAAAAAGATGCTGAAGAACTTGCTATGAAACAATTAAAACAAGTTCAAATAGATGACCAGGCTAAAAAATTTCCAGGACAATTATCAGGAGGACAACAACAAAGATGTGCTATAGCAAGAGCTCTTTGTATGCAACCAAAAATAATGCTTTTTGACGAACCAACATCAGCACTAGATCCTGAAATGATTAAAGAAGTTCTGGATGCAATGGTAAATTTAGCAAAACAAGGCATGACTATGATAGTAGTTACACATGAAATGGGTTTTGCTAAAGAAGTTGCTGATGAAGTAATTTTTATGGACGAAGGAATGATAGTAGAGAAAGCAAATACAAAAGAATTTTTTGCTAATCCAAAAAACGATAGAACAAAATTATTTTTAAGTCAGATTTTATAATTTAAAATCAATAAAAAGGTCAAATTTTTATATGGAAAATAGGCCTGAAAAGCCTTGTCAAGTCATAAAATAGGCAAATTTTTTTTTTTTTTAAGGTCATTTTTGACTTGCACTCTTATTCAAAAGTATATTGAATAAGAAAAAATATATTACTTAAGAGGGGTCTTAATGGAGGATAATTTCAATAAACACTTGGGCAACAAGTTAAAACTTAGAAGATTAGCGCTAGGTTTAACACAAACTAAAGTGGCTAAAGCTATTAACGTAACTTTTCAACAAATTCAAAAATATGAAAAAGGCACAAATGGAGTAAGTTCAATCAGACTACTTCAACTTTCAAATTATTTGAAGGTACCTATTAATTATTTTTATGAAGATTTTCCAGATTATGCATTAAATATTGAGAAATCAAAAGAAGGACACATGAATGTTAATTATAATTTTTTGTTAAAACTTTACTCTGAATTAACCGATGATCAAAAATTAAAATTCAGTAAAAATATACAAATTGTTCAAACACCTATTAATAAAGTTGGTTAATTGTTGGCTCCTCGGGCAGGACTCGAACCTGCGACCAATTGATTAACAGTCAACTGCTCTACCAACTGAGCTACCGAGGAATGCAAAATCAGAACTTACTTTTTTTTAAAATTAACTCAACAGTTTTTTTGGAGGCAACGCCCGGAATCGAACCGGGATACAAGGATTTGCAATCCTCTGCGTAACCATTCCGCCACGTTGCCTTATGCTTTAGATGATAGCTACAAGGGTTTTATATAAAATATTTGCGATTAGTCTATTAAATAACGTTCCAATTTGATTATTGTTAATTTAGATTATTAAATTATAAACTAATAACACCCATGGAAAGTGATAAATATATACATTCTAAAGTAGAAGATAGGATTTATGCTTATTGGGAAAAAAACAAATTATTTAAACCTAAAAAAAACTCAAAAAAGTTTTCTATTGTGATCCCACCGCCAAATGTAACTGGTAGTTTACATATGGGCCATGCTTTAAATAATTCGATTCAGGATTTTTTAGTTCGATATTATCGAATGAATAATTATGAAACATTATGGCAACCAGGTACCGATCACGCAGGTATTGCAACTCAAGCACTTGTTGAAAGAAAACTAGCAAAAGAAAATTTGAATAAAAACAGTCTTGGTAGAGAAAAATTTATTGAAAAAGTATGGGAATGGAAGAATGAGTATGGAAACATCATAATTAATCAATTAAAAAAACTTGGATGCTCTTGTGATTGGTCACGTAACGCATTTACTATGGATGATAATTTATCAAAATCTGTAATTAAAGTTTTTGTTGAATTGTATAAAAAAAAATTAATCTATAAAGCAGAAAAATTAGTTAATTGGGACACTGTACTTAAAACAGCCATTTCAGATTTAGAGGTTGATCAAAGAGAAATAAACTCTAAAATATACTACATTAGATATCCGCTCGAAAATTCTTCAGAATTTATTACCATTGCAACAACAAGACCCGAAACAATGCTTGGCGATACAGCGATTGCAGTAAATCCAAAAGATAAGAGATATAAGGAATACGTTGGTAAAATTGTAATAATCCCAATAGTGGGTAGAAAAATTAAAATTATTAAAGATAATTATGCAGATCCTGACCAGGGAACAGGAGCATTAAAGATTACACCAGCACACGATTTTAATGACTACGATGTAGGTCAAAGAAACAATTTAGATATCATTAATGTATTTACAGAAGTAGGAAAAATAAATGTTAATGCTCCTCAGGATTATGTAGGACTTGATAGATTTGATGCTCGAAAAAAGTTATTAGATGAACTTAAAGAAAAAGATTTTTTTGTTAAAGAAGAAAATATTAAGAATAAAGTTCCTTACGGTGATAGATCCAATTCAGTTATAGAACCTTTTTTAACTGAACAGTGGTTTGTTAATGCAAAAAAATTAGCTGTAAAAGCAAAAAAAATAGTTAAATCTAAAAAAACAAATTTCTTTCCTACCAATTGGTCTAAAACTTATTTTCAATGGATGAACAATATTGAACCCTGGTGTGTCTCTAGACAACTTTGGTGGGGTCATCAAATACCAGCATGGTATGGACCTGATAAAAAAATATTTGTTGCATTAAATGAAAAAGAAGCAACTAAACAAGCTAAGAAATATTACAAAAAAGATGTAAAACTTAACAGAGATCCAGATGTTTTAGATACATGGTTTTCATCTGGTTTATGGCCTTTTGCAACATTGGGTTGGCCTGATAAAAAAGATTTTGTAAAGAAATTTTATCCTACAACAGTTTTAGTTACAGGTTATGATATTATTTTTTTTTGGGTTGCTAGAATGATGATGTTTGGAATGGAGTTTTTAAATAAAGAACCTTTCAAAGATATTTATGTTCATGCACTTGTAAGAGACGAAAAAGGACAAAAAATGTCTAAGTCTAAAGGCAATGTTATTGATCCATTAGATTTAATAGAAAAATATAGTGCTGATGCCTTAAGATTTACTTTATTATCAATGGCATCTCCAGGAACAGATGTAAAACTTTCTGAGGATAGAGTTAAAGGATATAGGAATTTTTTAAACAAATTATGGAATGCTAATAATTTCCTGATAACAAATAAATGTGATTTTAGTAAAACTGACAAAGTTCCAAAAACCACATTAAATATAAACAAATGGATATATTCTGAGTTAATAGAAATTAAGAACAAAATTCAAAAAAAACATTGAGGATTATCGTTTTGATGAGGCTGCTAAAAATGCCTATCAATTTGCTTGGCACTCATATTGTGATTGGTACATCGAACTTTCAAAAACAATACTTTACTCAGACGATAAAAAAGCTCAAAAAGAAGTAAAAGAGGTATCTGCTTATATTTTTAAACAAATACTCGTAATGCTTCATCCTTTTATTCCATTTGTTACAGAGGAAATATGGTTAAAAAACAAGTTTGATAAATCAAACAAAAATTTTCTTATGTATAAAAATTGGCCATCCGGTAAAGCAAAAAAAGATCAATCTCAAAAAGATGTAGAAAAGATTATCAATATAATTTCAGAATTGAGATCATTTAAAAATGAGTTAAATGTAAGCCCAGGTTCATTTGTTGATGTATCTATGAATAAGATAACAAAAAAGAATAAATCTTTGATGAACAAAAATGAGGTAATTTTGAAGAAACTTGGTCGTATAAATAATTTTTTTGATAAAGACCAAAACAAACCTGCTGCTACACTTGTTATTTCTGGTGATATTTTTAAGATTTATTTTGATGAAGATGTGGATTTAGATTTAATTAAAGATAATTTACAGAAAAGACAAAATAAATATCAAGATGAATTAGATAAGATTTCTCAGCGATTATCTAATAAGGGATTTGTAGATAGAGCCCCAAAAAATATTGTTGAACAGGAAAAAACTAACTATAGTAACTTAAAAGATGATATCAAAAAAATATCACTAACAATTGAAAGTTTATAATGCGGAAATTTAATAAAAAAAAATTACCTAGTAGACATACATCATTAGGTCTAGATAGAGCCCCTCATAGATCTTTTTACTATGCAATGGGTGAGACTGAAAAAGATGTATCAAAACCTTTCGTAGGGGTTGTATCTACATGGAACGAGGCTGCTCCATGCAACATTGCTTTAATGAGACAAGCTCAGTCAGTTAAAAAAGGGGTTAGAACCTCGGGTGGAACACCACGAGAATTTTGTACAATTACTGTAACTGATGGTATCGCAATGGGCCACGAAGGAATGAAATCTTCATTAATATCTAGAGAAGTTATTGCTGACTCAGCAGAACTTACCGTCAGAGGTCATTGTTATGATGCATTAGTGGGTATCGCGGGTTGTGATAAGTCCTTACCAGGATTAATGATGTCTATGGTTAGATTAAACGTACCGAGTGTTTTTATTTATGGTGGATCAATACTTCCAGGTAAATACAAAGGCAAAGATGTAACTGTCGTAGATGTTTTTGAAGCTGTCGGAAAACATTCATCAGGACAAATGTCATCAAAAGAATTGAGAAAATTAGAATTAGTTGCATGTCCTACAGCGGGTGCTTGTGGAGGTCAATTTACAGCTAACACTATGGCATGTGTATCAGAGGCAATTGGTTTAGCTTTACCTTATTCAGCAGGAACACCAGCTCCTTATGAAGAAAGAGATAAATATGCAAAAGCAAGTGGAAAAATGGTAATGGAATTACTTGCTAAAAAAATTAAACCAAGAGATATCGTAACAAAAAAAGCATTAGAGAATGCTGCAACAATAGTTGCTGCAACTGGTGGTTCAACTAATGCAGCATTACACTTACCGGCTATTGCAAATGAAGCTGGAATTAAATTCGATTTAATGGATGTTGCAAAAATATTTAAAAGAACTCCTTATCTTGCAGATTTAAAACCAGGTGGAAAATATGTTGCAAAAGATATGTGGTTAGCAGGCGGAGTGCCAATGCTTTTAAGAACTCTTTATGATGGTGGCTACATACATGGTGATTGTATGACAGTTACAGGTAAAACAATGAAAGAAAATTTAAAAGGAATTAAATTTAATCCAAAACAAAAAGTTTTAAGAGCTTACAACAGACCCTTATCACCAGATGGTGGTGTCGTAGGATTAAAAGGTAATTTAGCTCCTGAAGGTGGAATTGTTAAAATTGCAGGACTAAAAAAATTACAATTTACAGGAAGAGCAAGATGTTTTGATAATGAAGAAAGCGCAATGAAAGCAGTTCAAAGTAGAAAATACAAAGATGGTGATGTAATCATTATTAGATACGAAGGACCAGTAGGGGGACCAGGTATGAGAGAAATGCTTTCAACAACTGGTGCAATTTATGGACAAGGTAAAGGAGAAAAAGTTGCTTTAATTACTGATGGAAGATTTTCAGGAGCAACGAGAGGATTTTGTGTTGGTCATGTGGGTCCAGAAGCTGCTTTAGGTGGACCAATTGCTCTTTTACGTAATGGAGATGTAATTGATATCGATGCTAAAAAGGGAACAATTAATGTTCGATTAACTAGAGCACAATTAGCTTCAAGAAGAAGAAAATGGAAGGCTAGAAAATCTGATTTTGGATCAGGAACACTTTGGAAATATGCACAAACAGTTGGACCTGCATATCTAGGAGCACCAACACATCCTGGTAAGAAAAAAGAAGTTAAGGATTACTCAAAAATTTAATGAAAATTCGCCCTGTTATCTTATGTGGAGGCGCCGGAACTAGACTTTGGCCAAATACTAAAAATCATCAAGCTAAACAGTTTATAGATTTCGGAAATTGGACTTTATTGGGCAAAACTTTAGAGAGAGTTAAAGCATCAATATTTGATGCACCAATTATTAGTACAAATACAAAATATTTAAAACAAGTTAAACAGCATTTAAAGAAACATAAAATAAGAAAATTTAAGATAGTTTTAGAGCCAGCAAAAAGAAACACAGCACCAGCTATTTTAAGTACGGCATTAATAAAGGATATTCCTAACGAACAACCTTTAATGTTCTTGGCAGCTGATCATCTGATAGAGAAGGTTGGCTTATTCAATAAAGCTATCAAAAAAAATCAAAAGAAACTAACTAAAAATAATATCTTTATATTTGGGATTAAACCGACATTACCTTCAAGTGAATTTGGTTATTTTTTAACAAGAAATAACAAAGTAACTAGATTTGTAGAAAAACCTAAAGAAGCTAAAGCAAAACAAATAATTAGTAAAAAAGGTTATTGGAATTCAAAATGATATTTTTAAAGATAAAAACAAACAATCAAGAATAATTTCAGCTGTAATAAAACATAAAAAAAACGATATAACTTTAATAAATATTTATACTCCAAATGGAAATCCAGTTGATACAGAAAAATATACTTATAAACTTTACTGGTTAGACAGTTTAATTAAAAAATTAAAATCTTTATCTAAACAAAATGAAAATATAATTATAGGAGGAGATTTTAATATAATTCCATCAGCTGAAGATGTACACAACCCTAAAAATTATGAAAATGATGCGTTGTTTAAATTGGAAATAAGAAAAAAACTAAGAGAGTTAATTAATTTAGGTTTTCATGATGCGTATAGATATATTCACCCTAATAAAGAAGGATATACATTCTGGGATTACACAAGCGGTGCTTGGCAAAAAAACAATGGAATGAGAATTGATCATTTTTTAGTATCTAGTTCATTAATAAATATTGTTAAAGATGTTAAAATAAATAAATTTCCACGTGGTAGACAAAAACCTTCAGATCATACACCTATTGAAATTGAATTAGATTAAAGATTTAATTTTATTTACTAACTCTTCATTTATATTTCTTGGACCTTTATCTAATCTATTTTTATGTCGTCTTTCGCCTGGAAGCCTAACTCCATCCATTGATTTCATTTTATTAAAAAATTCATCTGAATGTTTAACCCAGTCACTTCCTGAAGTTTTTTCAGGAGAAATTGCTAAAATAAATTCACCACCACTTGGAGGACCACCATCGTTGCTATCTTTTGCTGCAGTTTCAAAGCTGAAATTATCACCAACTAAAGCACCAGCCATCAATTCTACCATCATAGCAATTGCTGAACCTTTGTAGCCACCAAAAGGCAACAAGACACCTCCATCAGCTATTTTTCCTGGATCAGTTGTCTCTTTACCTTCTTTTGTTAAGCCTGTTCCTAATGGAACTTTGTGACCTTCTCTTTTAGCAACTTGAACTTCACCCATTGCCATTGAAGCAGTTGCCATGTCATAAACCACTGGGGTTTTTCCTGGTCTTGGCCAAGCAAATGAAATTGGGTTAGTTCCAAATAATGGTTTAATAGCACCAGCTGGAGCAACGGCAGGCTTATAAGATGTGCATGCGAAAGCAACTAAGCCTTCCTCCGCTAATTTTTCTGTTTCAGGCCACATAGCTGCCATATGATGTGAATTATTAATTGCTAAAACAGCTACTCCATTTTCTTTAGCTGCTTTTATTAATTCTGGAATACCTTTGTTTAAAACAACTGGTGCTAAGCAATTATTACCTTGAACTTTAATAACTGATGAGGAAATTTTTTTAACTTCTGGTTTTCCTTTTCCATTAATCTTTCCACTCTTTAAACCGCTAACATATGCAGGCAATCTAAATAAACCATGAGATAATGAGCCATCTCGTTCTGCATTTCTAATTAAATTAGATAATATAGATGCGGTTTCATCATCACATCCATTTACCAATAATGTTTTTTTAGCTAAATTAAAAATTTCATCTAAGGTAAGGGAAACAGTGCTCACCCTTATATTAAATACTATCTATGTTTTCTTTTCAAATCTTTTTTTAGATCATCATGGTCACCAACTACTGTATGATATCTACTTTTAGTGACATATTTTTCTAAAAAAGGAACAGCTAGTAATGGTAGGAAACCACCTATTACAATTCCATAAGCTGCACTTTTTAAATCTGGATCAGCTAGTGCTGCGATAAAATCAGCTATAATATGAGCTAAAACAATTCCAACTATACCAGCGATAGCTCCATTAGAAATAAGTTTAAGAAATCGATTGATACTCCAACCAGTATAAAATCCAATTAAAGGAATCAAAGTATGAATAAATCCAAAAGTCGCGCCTCTTAATACGCTATGCTCTTCTATTAATTCTTCCATAAAATGAAGAAATTCAGGTAGTTCATGTGAGTGTCCTTCTACAGCATAAACAAAATTTATGCTGAAAATAGATAAAATTATGGTTAAGAGACTTATTTTTTTCATTACTAATACTCCTTTAATTGCATTTTTGACAAATAGTTGAAATTTCAATTTCAAAATTTGAAAAATTATATTTTTCCTTTGTTTTTATATTGTTAAATAATTTAGAAAAAATATTAGGGTTTAATTCCTCAGTTTTTTCACATTTTTTACAAACAGCTACTGCTGGGTTGTGTTTATCCTTACCATTACCATTGCAAACAAAATAAGTTTTGCTTTGGTTGGATTTATGAACGACACCCATTTTTTGTAAACTATTTAACGATCTATAAACCGTCATTGGTTTAATATTTCTAATTTTTTGTAATTCACTTAATAAACTATAAGCCGTTAAACCTTTAGTATGTTTTTTTAAAACATTTAGAGCTTGTTGATCGTTTCTATTACAACATTTAGATATTTTCATTGTTATGTTATAACATAACAAATATCTGTGTCAACATGTTCCATTAATAATGTAGACAAGTATTTAAAATAATATACTTGTTGATGAATCAGCTATTTAAATAGAAAAATAATCAAATTTAAACGTAGACTAAAGTATCACCCCATATTAAATGGATCTTAAAATTAAGATTCATAATGAAAATTAAACTAAACTATAACTAGAAATTAATATGGAACTATCATTAATATATACAATAATCGGATTTGGACTTGCTGGATGGTCTGTAATAGGAAATGACTCTATTCAGACTTTAGGAACTTTTATAGCATCAAAACAAAAGTGGTTTAAGTGGTACACGCTTGCTGCTTCTGCATCATTTGTAATGATCCTGGCACTTACATGGGGTTGGTATGCATATGATGGTGATATTTCATATGGAAGATTAACAAGAATACCTTATCAAGAAATTCAATGGTACCATGCGGTAGCTCCAGGAATACTTTTGTTATTAACAAGAGTTGGTATTCCAGTTTCTACTACTTTCTTAGTTTTATCTGCTTTTGCATCAACTGTAGTTTTAGAAAAAATGTTGATAAAAAGTGTCGTAGGTTACGGTTTAGCAGCAATAGTTGCTTATATTGCCTGGATACTTATATCAAAATTAATTAATGAAAAATTTGATGAAGTAAGTGACAAATGGATTGGCTTTTGGCGTAACTCTGTGTGGGTTACTTCTGGTTGGTTATGGTGGGTTTGGTTATCTCATGATGTTGCAAACATTGCTGTATATTTACCAAGACAATTAAGTCCTACTCTCCTGATTACAGTAATGACTTACTTTACAGTTTTATTATTTTATATTTTTTATATTCATGGTGGGCCTATACAAAAAGTAGTTTTAGATAAAACTGGAACAAGATATGCCAGATCAGCTACTATTATTAACGTAATATATGCCGCTGTTTTATTTTACTTTAAAGAATTAAATGACCTTCCAATGTCAACAACTTGGGTATTTGTTGGATTGCTATGTGGTCGAGAATTAGCAATTTCAACAATGAATAAAGATTACAAATTTAAGTATGTTTTCCCACTTATTGGAAAAGACTTTATTAAAATGATCTTTGGGTTAAGTGTATCTGTTGGAATAGTGCTTGCTATTCATTATATAATTATTCCAAATAATTGGTTTTAAAGAAATTTAGGAGCTTAATTTTCCTAAATAATTAACAAGGATTACTCCAATAATAATTAAGATTATACCTATGGTACCATAAATGTTTGGCAGTTGATTATACTTAACAATTCCAAAAATTGTTACGGCTGTAATAGTTAATCCTCCATAAATTGCGTATGTAAAACCAACTGGAATTATATTCATTGCCTTGGATAAACAAAAACTACATGAAACAATTGTTATTATACAAAAAACAGTAGGCAAAATATTTGTAAAACCGTTAGTAGTTTTTAAAAAACCATTTGAGGCAATTCCAAAAATTATTGCCAAAATTAAATATATATATCCTGACACAATATTCATAATTTAGTATAAGATATTTCATTACTTATCGTCTATTAGAAATAATATTGTAAATATCTTTTTCTCCTATTTTGATTGGATTATTGTTAAGTCTTAATAAATTTATACCTTTTATAATATCATCTGAGCTTTGTTTAATATTAATATCTAATGTTTGAAGATTATCCTCTAATTTTGCTTGTTTTTTTATTAATGATATTTTGGAATTAAAATCATTAATACCTTGAACATCAAATAGATTAAATATTAAATCAAATCTTTTTTTTAAGTCAAAAGAGGTTTCTGATTTATCTTTATTTTCGTAATTAAAACTAAAAAATTTTTCAAAAAATAAACCAACTGCATGGCCATGACTTACATTGAATAAAGAGGTAAAAGGATATGAAACAGCGTGTGGCGCAGTTGTTTTTGATATGTTGATTGCTTTACCAGCTAAATTTGATGCGATAGCCATTTCAGTTGCATTCTTTAAATTTGGATCATTTAAAAAAGAAATATAACTATTTATTGATACCTTTAAAGATTTAGAGGCATATTCAACACTTTGATCATTTGATTTTTTGGAAACTAAAGACTCTAAAGCTTGTGCGATAGCATCAAAACCTGCAGAAGCTTTTATCTTTTCGGGTGCAGAAATTAAAAATTCAGGAATTAAAAAAAAATTATCTGGTATTAATAATTGGCTTTCAAAAGAATGTTTAATTCCATCTACATAAATAACTGCATTTGAAGTTACTTCAGCTCCAGAACCAGCTGTAGTGGGTATGACAGCCAATTTGGTATATTTATTTTTAAACGGATAAGAATAGTTAACAATTAAATCTGCCAAATCAGGTCTTATATCAACAACATTAGCTATTTTAGCATAATCGATTACTGCACCACCGCCTACCGCAAGAATTAAATTTGGTTTAAAATTTCTTATTTCTTTAATTATTTCAATGAGTTCTTCTAAAATTGGAAGATCTGAATTTTTATAAAAAAATTTTATTTCTTTGTTATTTATATCTTTTTTAAAAAATTTTTCAGCACCTGATGTTATAAAAGATTTTTTTCCACATAAAATAAATATTCTTTTAAAGCTAGTGTCACTAATAAATTTTTTAATATCTTCAATAAAATTAACCATTATTTCATAAATTGGTTTTTTATATTAATTAAGTTTTTTGGTCTTGGTAAATTTTGAATTTTACTATTTGTTACTTTAACCTCTAAAAAATTTAAACTATTTCCAGATAGAAATTTTTTAAGATTTTTCTTTAAATTTAGATTATCTTTAATGCTGTAAAATTTTTTAAAACCTAGGCTTTTAGATAATTTTTCAAAGTTTATATTCTTAGCATAGGTGCTTTGACCACCAACTGAATCATGTGTATTATTATTTAGTAGTATATACTTAAAGTTTTTATTCGCGAAAGTACCAGCTGTTTTTATAGACCCTAAATGCATTAAAAAAGAACCATCCCCGTCAATGCAAATTGTTTTTTTGCTTGTTGATAACGAATATCCAAGAGCTACAGAAGAAGTGTGGCCCATACCACCTACCATATAAAAATCTTTTGATTTTTTAAGTTGATATTTTTTTCTTATATACATTAATTCTCTAGAATTATATCCTGTACTAGAAATAATCTTTGATTTATTGTCTAAAGTTTCAAGTAGAGTTTTAAAAAAGATTTCTTTATCAAGTTTATAGTAATCTTTTTTTTTAATTTTTTTATTATTTTTTTCTAAAGTTCCTTGTTCAATTAAACAAGCTACAATAGATTTATTTTTTTTTGCATTTTTTATTTGTTTATCAAATTTTTTTAGATCTACATGATTTCTTATAATTGTGTATTTAATGTTTAAAAGTTTAAGAATTTTTTCTGTAATTTTACCTTTTACATTATGTTGAGGCTCATCTTTAACTCTAGGTGAACCTCTCCATCCTACTATCAAAATTAAAGGTATAGAATAAACTTTTGGATGAGCTATGGAAATCAAAGGATTCAAGGCATTAGATAAACCTGAATTTTGCATATAAACACAAGGTATTTTTTTATTAGCTAAATAATATCCTATACCTATTGATATCGCTGATCCTTCATTTGTTGCTATGATATGATTTTTTTTATTTTTATTTCTTAAAAAAAAAGAAAGCTCTTTTAAAACACTATCAGGTACTCCAGAAAAGAAATTGCAACTATTATTTTTTAATAAAGCAACTAGATTATGAACTTTAATCATTTTTTATTAAATTTATTATTTCTTTAATTGGGATAATTTTTTTTTCTGTTTCAAGTGCACGGCCTTTTTTTAGAATTGTTTTTGCAACATTTTGCATAGCGGGATAAGCGGCTCTTAATAGTTGATTGGCATATATGACTAACTTAAAGCCATTTTTAATTAATTCTTTCTCATAAACTTTTGAATATGTCGATGGAACTGAAACTAAAGGTATAAAATTTTTATTTTTTTTAAATTGTTTAGCAAACGAGAATATTTCTTTAGGTGTTTTTTCTTTACTATGTATTAAAATTGCATCTGCACCTGCCTTAGAATAAATCTCTGCTCTTTTAAGCGCATCTTTTAAACCTTTTCCTAAAATAAAACTTTCAATTCTTGCTATAACTAAAAAATCATTTGACTGCCTTGTCTTAGTTATTTTTTTTATCTTTTTTGCAAATATGTGTGGTTTATCCTGTTTTGTATCTGATTGATTTTTAAATAAAGAATTCTTTTTTAAACCAGTCTTATCCTCCATTATTATTGCTGAAACACCAGATCTTTCTAATGATCTAATCAAATATGGTATATGTTCAATTTGTCCACCATTATCTGCATCAAATACAAGTGGTTTAGTTGTTACATCCATCATATCATTCAATGAAGAAATTCTTGAAGAAAAATCTAATGATGAATTATCAGGCTTACCTTTTGTAGCAGAGTCTGTTAAGCTTGATGACCACATTCCATCAAACTCAATTAATTTATTTTTTTCGTTTATCTTTAAATTTTCAATTATTAATCCTGTTAAAGAATTGTGCGATTCTAAAATCTTTACAATTTTTTTAGCCTCCATTAATCGTTTTAATTTTGAAATTCTATTATCTGGAGATGAAAGTTTGATAATCTTATTTTTGATTTCTGATGAAGAAATATTCTTACTAAAAGGAACTTCAATTAATTTTCCATTAATTTTTTTTAAAGCTTGAATTACTTTTTTTCTTTGATTTTTTTGAATACCAGTTTTCCAATCGTCTCCATGAATAAAAAAATTTGGTTTATATCTTTTTATATTTTCAGAATAATCCCAATTTTTTTGCTCTACTATTTCATCCACAAATTTAATACCGGCTAAGGTTCTATATCTTTCTTTATAATTAATGAGTGGAAATTTTTTATACTCTGAAATAGCACTATCAGTGAGTAAACCAACAATTACTTTTCCAAATTTTTTGGCTTTTTTTAGAATATTGATATGTGCGCTATGCAATATATCAACAGCAAGAGGTACATAAGCTGTTTTATTTTTCATTGAACATCTTTCTGGCTATCTCAAAATCATTATACGTATTAATTTCCATATATTTAGCGTTTACATAAGTTGGTTTTATATCAATACTATTCTATTCGTATCCCCATGAAATTCTATCTTTATAAGATCTATTTAAAGTTTCTATGGGTTTATAAATATTTAAAATTTCATTTAAATCTGATGTATCCAAATTTTCACCATTTGAAATTTTAGTTAAAGATCCTTTACCAGAGAATCCATGTAATTTAAATGATGACATCCAAATGGCATCACCTTTTTTAATCTTTATACTTTTATTATCTATATTGAAGTTAAAGCTTCCATTAGTTACAAGATAGTGAGAAGATGCATAATCACATAAATCTTTTATTTTTTTAGTTCCAGAAACCTTAATAAAATATCCAAATAAATCACTATACCTTTCAGATGAAGCCATCGAAGCGATTGTATAAGATTTAAATTTTCTTATTGTTTTAAAACTGTCTTTATAAGACAAATAAGTTTTTCCTATTTTATCTTCAGAGGAATATTCATTTTCATTAAACATATTAGAATTAATCTTTAAAAATTTACAAGTTTTGATAAGAATTTTTTTATTTTTCATTATTTGATCTAAATTTTTAATCTTAATATTTATTGATTTTGAAAGATATTTCAAATCTACACCTTTATTATCTAAATATAATTTTAGAATTGATGCTCTAAGATCTTTTACTTTAATATTTTTCATTAAATTTTGATAATTAGAATTTGACCAATTATTCAAATTTTTTACAAACTTTTCTAGTGGAGATTTAGCTGTATAAGAAAGAATTTGACTATTATAATCTGTAGCTCTTGAATAAGAATGAGGACAGTATGTTGGTTCAACATAAGTATCACCTATAACCCAGGGATTTAGTGAACTATTATTGAATTTAATTTTTGAAAAATTTATCTTATTTTTAATTTTACCCCATCTACCAAAAATATCACTACCACCTAAATTAATTGTTATAGCTTGTTCCAAATGACCATTATTTAATTTCGGTAATCTATTTTTAGGGCACAGAATATCAAGGATAACAGGTCCAACAAATCCTTTTGGTATGGGTAACGAATAATAATTATAAAAATGAATACCATCTCTTTTTATTGGTCTTTTTGTTTTATCAATTTTCGATTTATTCCATAATATGTAATCTGGAATTTTTTTTTGTAATATAATTTTTTCTGTTGGAATTGAAAGGTTAGAATTTATAAAATTTAACTCTTTAGAATTTACTTTAAAATTTTTTTTTGATCTTAATTTTCTTGAAAGTGTTTTTTGTTTATTGTTAATAAATTTGCTTGTAATTTTTCTTGCATTCAACCAATGATTAAATTTTGTAAAATCTACTATTATTTTTTCTTGTTTCGTTGTCATATTCAAATTATTATTTAATATAATAATACTTTTATTTAAATTTTTAAAAACTTCAAAACAATTTTATTTAATTCTACCGTAAATATCTTGGAATCTTACAATATCTGTCTCTTTTAAAATTGAACCTACTTGAGCTTCAATAATTTTGACTGGTTTTTTATATGGATTTTCTATTCTGTGGATTGCTCCTAAAGGAATAAAGATAGATTCATCAGGTTTCATAGTTAAATATTTTTTATTTAAAGTAATTTTAGGTTTACCTTGAATAACTACCCAATGTTCTGCTCTATGATGATGTTTCTGAAGACTTAATATACCTTTAGGTTTTACATATAATTCTTTAATCAAAAATTCCTTACCATTAAACAAATTAACATAACTGCCCCAAGGCCTATGGAATACATTTTTCTTTTTATAATAATGTCTCTTATTTCGTCCATACATTTTGCAAATTTCTTTCCAAGACCCTAAATCAGACCAAAGAATATCTAATTTGATAGCATATATATCTTTAGTTTTTTCTAATATTGCATAGTCAAAAGACTTGGCTGTTGCTTTGGTAAATGCTTGTTTGTTTAAATAGAACACATTACTTTTATATTTTGCTTTTGTTACAGCTTTGTTACAGTTTCGGTAAATATTTGGTTGGTATTTCTTGAAATTATTAATGATTGAATCTTTTCTCAAATAAAACATTCCAGAATTCCAATAACCTTTTTTACTAATTATTTGTTTTGCTTTAGCTTCTTTAGGTTTTTCTACAAATCTAGTTACTTTGTTATTTCTTGTTAAAAAATAACCAAATTCACTTGAAGGTAATGTCGGTTTAATCCCAAATATAAAGATATTATTTTTAGTTAGTTTCTTTTGATTTTTTTTGATAGCTTTATTGAATAAGCCAACCTTCTCTATCAGATGATCAGCTGCCAAGAACATTAAAGGTTGTTCGTTAGGAATATCCTTTATTAATGCCGTACTTAAAATAGCTGGTGCTGTGTTTCTTTTTGCTGGCTCTAAAACTATCTTAAATTTTCTCATTTTATGTTTCTTTAAATGCTGTTTAACTTGTTTTAAATATTTTGTATTTGTACTAATAATTGGTGCATCAAATATTGATGCTTTAACTCTCTCTAAAGTTTTGCCCAATAAAGTCCAATTTCCGAAATCTATAAACTGTTTAGCTTGATGATTTTTAGTATTTGGCCAAAGTCTAGTTCCGGCGCCTCCACATAAGATAACAGGGCGAATTTTCATTAAATTTTTGAGTAATCCTTAACTTCTTTTTTCTTACCAGGATGTGTTGGTGCTCCTAGATATGCAGGTCCAACTGTTTGTGCATATTTCCAAAGTGTTCCTGATCCAAAATCAGATTTTCTAGCCTTCCATTTTCTTCTTCTTGAAGCTAATTGTGCTCTAGTTAATCGAACATTAATTGTTCCCTTTTTAGCATCGATATCAATTACATCTCCATTACGTAAAAGAGCAATTGGTCCACCTAAAGCAGCTTCTGGACCCACATGACCAACACAAAATCCTCTCGTTGCTCCTGAAAATCTTCCATCAGTAATTAAAGCAACTTTTTCTCCTTTACCTTGTCCATAAATTGCACCAGTTGTTGAAAGCATTTCTCTCATACCTGGTCCCCCTACTGGTCCTTCGTATCTAATAATGATTACATCACCATCTTTGTATTTTCTACTTTGAACTGCTTTCATTGCGCTTTCTTCATTATCAAAACATCTTGCTCTTCCTGTAAATTGTAATTTTTTTAGTCCTGCAATTTTAACAATTCCACCTTCAGGAGCTAAATTACCTTTTAATCCTACGACACCACCATCTGGTGATAAGGGTCTGTTGTAAGCTCTTAAAACTTTTTGTTTTGGATTAAATTTAATTCCTTTTAAATTTTCTTTCATTGTTTTACCTGTAACTGTCATACAATCACCATGTATGTAGCCACCATCATAAAGAGTTCTTAAAAGCATTGGCACTCCGCCTGCTAACCACATATCTTTTGCAACATATTTTCCACCTGGTTTTAAATCTGCAAGATAAGGAGTTCTTTTAAATATTTTTGCAACATCCATTAAATCGAATTTAATTCCAGCTTCATTTGCAATAGCCGGTAAGTGTAATGCTGCATTAGTTGAACCACCAGTTGCAGCAACTATTGTTGCAGCATTCTCTAATGCTTTTTTTGTTACGATATCTCTTGGTTTAATTTTTTTAGCAAGTAATTCCATTACCATTTTTCCACTTGCTTTTGCATATTTATCTCTTTCTTCATAAGGAGCTGGTGTTCCTGCTGAATAAGGTAAAGCTAAACCAATTGCCTCTGATACACATGCCATAGTGTTAGCTGTAAATTGACCTCCACAAGCACCCGCTGTAGGACATGCAACTAATTCTAATTTTCTCAATTCTTTTGATGACATTTGTCCTGATGAATGTTTTCCGACAGCTTCAAAAACATCTACGACAGTTACATCTTTGCCTTTGTATTTACCTGGAAGTATTGATCCACCATAAATAAAAACACTCGGTACGTTTAATCTAACCATAGACATCATTAATCCTGGTAAGGACTTATCACAACCCGCGATACCCACTAATGCATCATAACAATGACCTCTGACGGTAAGTTCTGCTGAGTCAGCAATAACTTCTCTAGATATTAATGAAGATTTCATTCCTTCGTGGCCCATTGCGATACCATCAGTTACAGTAATTGTACAAAATTCTCGTGGTGTTCCACCCGAGGTTCTAACCCCTTTTTTAACTGACTGAGCTTGTCTCATTAAAGCAATGTTGCATGGAGCAGCCTCGTTCCATGTAGATACAACCCCTACGAAAGGTTTTGATACATCTTTTTCAGTCTCACCCATTGCATAGTAAAAAGATCTATGAGGGGCTCTATCTAGACCTAATGATGTATGTCTACTAGGTAATTTTTTTTTATTAAATTTCCGCATTATAAACTTTCAATTGTTAGTGATATTTTTTTGATATCATCTTTTAAGTTACTATAGTTAGTTTTTTCCTGTTCAACAATATTTTTTGGGGCTCTATCTACAAATCCCTTATTAGATAATCGCTGAGAAATCTTATCTAATTCATCTTGATATTTATTTTGTCTTTTCTGTAAATTATCTTTAATTAAATCTAAATCCACATCTTCATCAAAATAAATCTTAAAAATATCACCAGAAATAACAAGTGTAGCAGCAGGTTTGTTTTGGTCTTTATCAAAAAAATTATTTATACGACCAAGTTTCTTCAAAATTACCTCATTTTTGTTCATCAAAGATTTATTCTTTTTTGTTATCTTATTCATAGATACATCAACAAATGAACCTGGGCTTACATTTAACTCATTTTTAAATGATCTCAATTCTGAAATTATATTGATAATCTTTTCTACATCTTTTTGAGATTGATCTTTTTTTGCTTTACCGGATGGCCAATTTTTATACATAAGAAAATTTTTGTTTGATTTATCAAACTTGTTTTTTAACCATATTTCCTCTGTAACAAATGGAATAAAAGGATGAAGCATTACGAGTATTTGTTTAAAAATATAAGCAGATACCTCTTTTACTTCTTTTTGAGCTTTTTTATCGTCTGAGTAAAGTATTGTTTTTGAAAGTTCGATGTACCAATCACAATATGAGTGCCAAGCAAATTGATAGGCATTTTTAGCAGCCTCATCAAAACGATAATCCTCAATGTTTTTTTTGAATTTTGTTCTTAATTTCTATTAACTCAGAATATATCCATTTGTTTATATTTAATGTGGTTTTTGGAACTTTGTCAGTTTTACTAAAATCACATTTATTTGTTATCAGGAAATTATTAGCATTCCATAATTTGTTTAAAAAATTCCTATATCCTTTAACTCTATCCTCAGAAAGTTTTACATCTGTTCCTGGAGATGCCATTGATAATAAAGTAAATCTTAAGGCATCAGCACTATATTTTTCTATTAAATCTAATGGATCAATAACATTGCCTTTAGACTTAGACATTTTTTGTCCTTTTTCGTCTCTTACAAGTGCATGAACATAAATATCTTTGAAAGGTTCTTTATTTAAAAACTCCATTCCAAACATCATCATTCTAGCAACCCAAAAAAAAATAATATCATAACCTGTAACTAAAACTGTTGTAGGATAAAATTTCTTTACAAAATCTTTTTTATCAGGCCAACCCAATGTTGCAAAAGGCCATAAACCAGATGAAAACCATGTATCTAAAACATCTGGATCTCTGTTAAGTTTTACATCTTTTTTGTAATATTTCTTAGCTTGTTTAGTTGCTTCTTTTTCATTTAATGCAACAAATATTTTTTTATCAGGTCCATACCATGCTGGTATTTGATGACCCCACCAAAGTTGTCTAGAGACACACCAGGGTTCAATATTGTTCATCCATTGAAAATAAGTTTTAGACCAATTGGTAGGAAAGAAATTTGTTTTTTTAGATTTAACTATTTTTTTTGCTTTTACAGCTAATTTTTTTGCATTAACAAACCACTGTTCAGTTAAAAAAGGTTCTATAACTGAATTGGATCTATCACCGTAAGGAACTTTATTCTTAATATTTTCTTCTTTAACAAAAAAATCTTTTTCTTTAAGTTCATCTAATAACTTTTTTCGAGCATCAAATCTATCAAGTCCTACATAATCCTGAGGAGCATTAACATTTATTTTTCCTACTTCTGTAAATACATTAATGATATCTAAATTGTTTCTTTGACCTACATCGTAGTCATTAAAATCGTGTGCTGGTGTAATCTTTAATGCTCCTGTTCCCTGGTCAGGATCTGCATAATTATCTTTAATAATTTTAATTTTTCTACCCACTATTGGGATTATTACAATTTTACCAACGTATTCCTTATATCTCTTATCTTTTGGATTTACTGCAATCGCTGTATCGCCAAGCATTGTTTCGGGTCTTGTTGTTGCAATGGTAATAAATTCTGAAGAATTTTCGAGCGGATATCTAATGTAGTATATTTTAGAGTTTATTTCTCTTTGATCAACCTCTAAATCTGAAATGGCTGTTTTAAGTACAGTGTCCCAATTAACTAATTTTTCTGCTTTATAGATTAATTTTTTTTTATACAATTCAACAAAAACTTTAATTACAGATTTTGATAAATTATCATCCATAGTAAATGCGTTACGTGACCAATCACAAGAGCATCCAAGTTTTTTTAATTGATTAATTATGATGTTTCCATACTCATTCTTCCATTCCCATACTTTTTCAATAAATTTTTCTCTACCAAGACTGTTTTTATTCAAATTTTCTTTTGCTAGTTTTCTTTCAACAAGTGCTTGAGTTGCAATACCTGCGTGATCGGTACCTGGTTGCCATAATGTTTCATAATTATTCATTCGATAATATCGAACTAAAAAATCCTGAATCGAATTATTTAAAGCATGGCCCATATGTAAACTACCAGTTACATTTGGCGGTGGGATCACAATAGAAAACTTTTTTGAGTTTTTTTTAGGTTTAAATAATTTGTTTTTTTCCCAATAAGCATAAATCCTATCTTCTACTTTAGAATGTATATATTTATCACTTTCCATGGGTGTTATTAGTTTATAATTTAATAATCTAAATTAACAATAATCAAATTGGAACGTTATTTAATAGACTAATCGCAAATATTTTATATAAAACCCTTGTAGCTATCATCTAAAGCATAAGGCAACGTGGCGGAATGGTTACGCAGAGGATTGCAAATCCTTGTATCCCGGTTCGATTCCGGGCGTTGCCTCCAAAAAAACTGTTGAGTTAATTTTAAAAAAAAGTAAGTTCTGATTTTGCATTCCTCGGTAGCTCAGTTGGTAGAGCAGTTGACTGTTAATCAATTGGTCGCAGGTTCGAGTCCTGCCCGAGGAGCCAACAATTAACCAACTTTATTAATAGGTGTTTGAACAATTTGTATATTTTTACTGAATTTTAATTTTTGATCATCGGTTAATTCAGAGTAAAGTTTTAACAAAAAATTATAATTAACATTCATGTGTCCTTCTTTTGATTTCTCAATATTTAATGCATAATCTGGAAAATCTTCATAAAAATAATTAATAGGTACCTTCAAATAATTTGAAAGTTGAAGTAGTCTGATTGAACTTACTCCATTTGTGCCTTTTTCATATTTTTGAATTTGTTGAAAAGTTACGTTAATAGCTTTAGCCACTTTAGTTTGTGTTAAACCTAGCGCTAATCTTCTAAGTTTTAACTTGTTGCCCAAGTGTTTATTGAAATTATCCTCCATTAAGACCCCTCTTAAGTAATATATTTTTTCTTATTCAATATACTTTTGAATAAGAGTGCAAGTCAAAAATGACCTTAAAAAAAAAAAAAATTTGCCTATTTTATGACTTGACAAGGCTTTTCAGGCCTATTTTCCATATAAAAATTTGACCTTTTTATTGATTTTAAATTATAAAATCTGACTTAAAAATAATTTTGTTCTATCGTTTTTTGGATTAGCAAAAAATTCTTTTGTATTTGCTTTCTCTACTATCATTCCTTCGTCCATAAAAATTACTTCATCAGCAACTTCTTTAGCAAAACCCATTTCATGTGTAACTACTATCATAGTCATGCCTTGTTTTGCTAAATTTACCATTGCATCCAGAACTTCTTTAATCATTTCAGGATCTAGTGCTGATGTTGGTTCGTCAAAAAGCATTATTTTTGGTTGCATACAAAGAGCTCTTGCTATAGCACATCTTTGTTGTTGTCCTCCTGATAATTGTCCTGGAAATTTTTTAGCCTGGTCATCTATTTGAACTTGTTTTAATTGTTTCATAGCAAGTTCTTCAGCATCTTTTTTGGGCATTTTTTTAACCCAGATAGGAGCTAATGTGCAGTTATCTAATATGGACAAATGTGGAAATAAATTAAATTGTTGAAATACCATACCAACTTCAGCTCTAATTTTTTCAATATCTTTCGTATCTTCTGTAAGTTCATTTCCATCAACAATAATTTTTCCTTCTTGATGCTCTTCAAGTCTATTAATACATCTTATCAAAGTTGACTTTCCAGAGCCAGATGGTCCACAAACAACTATTTTTTGTTTTTGTTGAACTTTTAAATTTATGTTTTTTAATACTTGAAAATCTCCAAACCATTTATTTACATCGTTTATTTGGATTATAGATTCTGACATTTTATTATCTCTCCGTTTTATATTTTAATTCTAAATTTTGACTATATCTACTCATAGCATAACAAATAATCCAGAAAATTATAGCAGCAAAAACATAGCCTTCCATTGCAAAACCAAGCCATTTTGGATTTGTTTTAGCTAAATTTAACATTCCAACAATTTCTAATAAACCAACCACAAAAATCAATGGCGTGTCTTTTACTAAAGCTAAAAAAGTATTTGCTATGCCAGGAATAACTAATTTTAAAGCTTGGGGTAAAATTACAAAAATATGCATTTTCCAGTATCCCATACCTAGAGATTTTGCAGCATCATATTGACCTCTTGGTAATGCTTGTAGTCCTCCCCTTATAACTTCAGCAACATACGCAGCTTCAAATAAAGATATTGCAATAATCACTCTAACAAGTTTATCCATAAAAAAATCTTCAGGTAAAAACATTGGAAACATTACTGACGACATGAATAATACTGTTATTAATGGAACGCCCCTCCAAAATTCTATAAAACCGATAGAAATATATCTAAGAGTTGGTAATTGAGATCTTCTGCCTAAAGCTAAAAACATACCCAATGGAAAACAAAAAATTAAACAAAAGAAAGAAACTATAAATGTCAAAGATAGACCGCCCCAGGCACCAGTTTCAACCCACTCTAACCCAAGAGCTCCCCCAGATATCAAGTAATATATTAATATAAAAGCTATAATTGGATAAATAACTACGTAATATAAGGTTAAAAATTTCTTTAATCGTTCAGTTGCGAAGTAACCGACAAAAGCTAAAGCTATTAATAATATAAATGAGATATTTATTCTCCACTGTAGCTCATTTGGATACATTCCATAAACAAACCTTCTTAACCATATTTTTATATACGTCCAACAAGCTCCACTACCCGTACACGCTTCTTTTGTGTCTCCACCTATATTTGCATCAATAATGAACCAGCTCATTATAGGTGGTACTGATTTTATTACAGTAAAGATAATCAACAGAGTTAAGCATGCATTAAAATTATTAGTATTAATTTTTTTGTTTAATAAATCTAACTTTTG